>NZ_JANMZH010000761.1:0-15186 GCF_031383065.1 Microcoleus sp. OTE_8_concoct_300
CCCGCCCGTCCTTTTTGGACGGGCGGGACGCCCATCCCACAATAACAATTAAAATTGTAAGTTATTTAATTCGCGCTCCTTATACGGGCAAAAAATCCTCAATACAATCCGGCTTTTGTACGAAACAGCAGGTTTGTTATAAGCTTTTCGGGATTTGAATCATAACTTACACAGATCCTCTGTAGGGTGCGTCGCTTTCTTCAATTCTTCAATTCTTCAATTCTTTAATCTAAAATCTAAAATCTAAAATCTAAAATCGATTGACTTGTTCCCTCTTCCTTTAGACAGGAGACACCAGGGCGATAAATGCGTTATTGTGTTGCCAATATTTTGATGAGGAAAAAAGGCTGTGGTTCCCTTACGCGATGACAATCCCATTACTATCACTCCCTACGTCACCTACGGGCTGATTGCCGCAAACATATTAGTATTTTTGTACGAACTCACTTTGCCCGATCGACAATTAACCCAATTCTTCTACTCTTGGGCGGTAATTCCTTGCCAGTTAAGCAATATGTGTCGGGTTGCTCTGCCAGTTTCGCAATTTCCCGAATGGACGACACTAATTAGCTCCCAATTCCTGCACGCAGGCTTTCTCCACATTGCCGGAAATATGTTATTTCTGTGGATTTTTGGCAACAACGTAGAAGACCGTTTAGGACACGTCAAATTTATAATATTTTACCTTACTTGCGGCGTTTTAGCATCACTAACTCAGTGGTATTTTTCCTCAACATCAGCCATTCCGTCCCTGGGTGCTAGCGGCGCGATCGCAGGCGTGATGGGAGCTTACATTCTCAGATATCCCCAAGCCAAAGTTCTGACACTGCTTCCCTTGGGAATCTTTATTACCACCGTCAGAGTCCCCGCTTTCTTCTTTCTAGGATTTTGGTTTGCACAGCAAGCATTGAGTGGGTTGGCTTCCTTAAATGCCCCGGCAAGTGTCGGCATGGAATCCGGGGGAGTTGCCTACTGGGCCCACGCCGGCGGCTTTGTTTTCGGCGCTATTCTCGGTCCTTTATTGGGACTTTTTTCTGAGGAAAATGAGATTTAATTTTTCACCACAGATGAACGCAAATTAACGCAGATAAACTGAAAAAAAAGTCGGCGTTTATCTCCGTCTATCTGCGGTTTAACACCTCTTATATTCCTAGATAAAAGTGTGGAGTTGCCTACTGAGTACAAGCCAGCATCTGTGTTTTCAGCACTATTCTCGCTCCTTTGTTTGCATTGTTTTCTGAAGATAATCAGATTTAATTTTTGACCGCAGATGAACGCAAATTAACGCAGATAAACTGCCTACAAAATCTGCGTTTATCTGTGTTTATCTGCGGTTTCAAACCTCTTATCTTTTTAGATAAAAGTAAAGTCAAATCCCGAAAGAGAAGAAACCCCTGTTACACCATTTAACTTCGCCAAAATGCGAGAATCGCTGCCGGTGAGGTTATTGCCATTGCCGTCATAAATGATGTAAGTATTGCCACCGGAATCGTAGGCAAACAAGAAAGCACTTCCTCCCAGAATATTTGCAGAAACTGTTGTCTGCACATTCAGCAGAACTTGGGTGTTACCGCCCAGATTCGGGAATCCGGGGGCAAAATTAAACTGATCGGCGATCGGCACACCGAGGTCGGTAAAATCAGTAATCACATCGTATCCGCCCGCCGCGATCGCAGCCTCGATTGCCGCTGCAGAAGCAGCATTAAAGGCCGGCCCACCATCTGCTGGGCTGGTATAGCGGAATTGATTGCTGCCGCCGCCCCCCGTCATGGTATCTGCGCCGGGGCCGCCTACGAGCACGTCGTTATTCAAACCGCCGTTAATCGTATCGTTGCCGCCTTGACCATCAATAGTATCGCTGCCCGCGAAACCGTTAAAATTGTCTGACAAAGAACCCCCAACCAAATTGTTAGGCCCGCTATCAGCCGGCAAGATTTGAACGGTGATAGTACCTGTACCCGGAATTGTCCCGAATCCGTCGCTGACGCTGTAGGTGAAAGCAGTTGTACCCGCTATGTTGCCGGGGATGAATTGCACTTGAGAGACAAGATTTACCGCTATCCCCAGTTTCGGTGTGCCGACATTGATAATGTTGAGCTGCCCTTTTTGCGGGCTGGAATCGTTCGCCAGCACGTCGATGAAAGTGGGCAGCAAATTATTCGTATTTGTAAATACGATGCCGTCATTGACAGCAATCGGCGACCGGGTAGTTGGAACAGTTACGGAGGTATCGAAAGAATTGATGTTAATCGCCACTGACGCTGCAGCCGTGCCGCCTTGGTCGTCAGCTACGCTGTAGCTGAAAGAGCCGGCTTGCCCGATCGCATTAGTTGCAGGTTGAAATTTCAGCCCGAGCAATTCCTGAACCGTCAATTTTTGGTTCAGGCCGAGCGGCTGCGTACCGGTAATTACTTGACCGAAAGTAGGATTGGGAAGTCCTACTACCCCGATCGACAGCGGCTGGCCCTCCGGGTCGCTGGGCGCCGAAATGCTCAGAGACAGAGGCAAATTCTGCAAACCAGTCAGCGTTTTGCCAGTTTCCACGATCGGCGGCTGGTTAGGAGTCGGAGATGTAAAACTGGGCGGAGTCGGCCCCCCGCTGAAAGGCGGAGGAGGTGGGGGCGCCGCAGTTGGAGTCGGGACGATCGAAGGACTCGGACTCGGAGTCGGACTTGTCGTCGTCGGAGTCGGACTCGGACTCGGAACCTGTGTCGGCAATGTCCCTGTTGTTGGTGTTGGATTCGGAGTTGTCCCCGCTGGTGTGGGAGTTGTGGTCGCTGGTGTGGGAGTTGTGGTCGCTGGTGTGGGAGTTGTGGTCGCTGGTGTGGGAGTTGTGGTCGCTGGTGTGGGAGTTGTGGTCGCTGGTGTGGGAGTTGTGCTCCCTGGTGTGGGAGTTGTGCTCCCTGGTGTGGGGTTCGTTGTGGTTCCCGTTGTGGGGTTCGTTGTGGTTCCCGTTGTGGGGTTCGTTGTGGTTCCCGTTGTGGGGTTCGTTGTGGTTCCCGTTGTGGGGTTCGTTGTGGTCCCGGTTGTGGGGTTCGTTGTGGTCCCGGTTGTGGGGTTCGTTGTGGTCCCGGTTGTGGGGTTCGTTGTGGTCCCGGTTGTCGGGTTCGTTGTGGTCCCGGTTGTCGGGTTCGTTGTGGTCCCGGTTGTGGGACTCGTTGTTGTCCCCTCAATGGTGAAGGGATTGTCGTTTACGCGCGGTATTTGACCTGTAGTGAACCGAGATTCATCTAGCGAGTTCGATCGAACATCAATCAACACCGCCAAAAATTCCCCTGTTCGCTTGTCCCTAATAATCGTGTTGCTAGAATTCGAGCCTTGACCCTGGAAAATTTCTAACTCTGTAAAGTTCAGACCTCCAGCCAGACCGATCGAATCTCCCGCATTAAAATCTGTAATTACATCAGCATCGCCGATTTCGCGGCCGCCAGTAGTGAGAAACGCTTTGGCATCAGTCGATGTGCCCACCCTACCGAGAACAAAGATATCCGAGCCCTCGCCTCCTGTCAGAGTATCAGACCCGCGATCGCCCGAAAGAATATCATCCCCACGCCCCCCAGACAAACAATCATTGCCGTCACCCCCGAAGATCAGGTCATCACCCTCGCCGCCGTCACCAGTATCGTTACCAACACCGCCGGTGATGACATCCCCGCCCTCGGAGCCCAACAAAATATCATTGCCAGCAGCGCCGATCAGGCAGTCATTACCCGTGTCGCCAAAAAGATTGTCACTGCCCTTGTCGCCAAAAATCAGGTCATCCTCGCCACCTCCGCGCAGACAGTCATTGCCTTTACCGCCGTACAGCGAGTCGTTGCCTTCAGAACCCACGACAATATCATTGCCCTGGTCACCAAAACCCGTGTCATCGCCTTCGTCGCCAGAAACCAAGTCATCGCCTTTGCCGCCCCGCGCCGTGTCATTGCCGCGCCCGCCCTCAACGATATCTTTACCAGCGCCACCGTTGAGATAATCGTTACCGTCATCGCCCTTGACTCTATCGTCCCCGTCCCGACTCAGAAGCGTGTCGTCGCCGCCACCCCCGGAAATCGTGTCATTGAACAAGCTGCCGATTAAATAGTTATTCCCCTCATTTCCGACAACTAAGCCATCGACAAAAAGTGGCTGTGGGGGAGGCGTGGGAACTGTCAAAGTTGGCCGCGGCACCGGCGTGATCGAAATCCCCGTGCCCTGCCCCGTCATCGGCGACGGTGTTGTCCCCGTCATCGGCGACGGTGTTGTCCCCGGGGACGGCGACGGTTCCGGCGACGGTTCCGGCGACGGTTCCGGTGTCGGTGTCGTCATCGGTGTCGGTGTCGTCATCGGGGACGGTTGGGGTAAAACTCTTGGTATTGCACCGGGCATTGTTTCGCCTCCTTGCGACGCTACTCAAAAACTACTAAATAAACTTAAAGTCAGATGCAGTAATGACGGTGCTGAGCGCTCCGGGTACTGTAGGAATAGAATTCAACACTGCCAAATCGAAAGCTGGGAGACTGTCATCTGCCATATTCGGGTCGAAGCCGAGAACGTACTTGTTAAAAGTATTGTTCAGGTACACGAAGAAAGCTCCCGTTTTGCTCGAACCGTTTTGATTCTTCAACACTGCATTTACTGCTTGAGCGTTGTCAAATTTAGATTCAAACAAAATGACTTCTTGCTTGTTAATGTTGTCGCCCCCAGACCCGATATTCCTGACGATAAAACTGGTGAAATCGAGAGTAGTTCCTGAGTTGGTTAAACCCGCGAAATTTGACGACCTGAACAAGAATCTATCGGTCTCACTGCCCGTAGCGTTAAAGTCAGCAATCACATCCACGCCTTCGCTGGGAGTTTCGTAGTAGAAGAAATCATCGCCAGCATCGCCCGTGAGCAAGTCAGAACCGAGCCCGCCACCCAAAATGTCATTGCCCGCACCGCCGGAAAGCGAGTCGTTGTCATCGCCGCCCAACACCAAGTCATTGCCGAAGGCGCCGCTGAGACAGTCGCTGCCGGCACCGCCGTCGAGAGTGTCGTCGCCCGCTTCGCCCAACATGGAGTCGCTGCCGGCCTCGCCCAACAGGTAGTCGTTGCCCGTACCTCCGAGTTCTGTGTCGTTGCCTTGTCCACCCAAAAACGTGTCATCGTTGTCGCCGCCGGAGAGGGAATCGTTATTGATACCGCCGTCGAGCAAGTCTCTGCCCAGTCCGCCGTCGAGGATGTCCTCGCCTGCACCGCCATCGAAGGTGTCGTCGCCAAGGCCACCAAGTAAGGTGTCAATCCCGGCGCCACCAAGTATCGAGTCGTCGCCGGATTCTCCCAATATCGAGTCATTGCCTGTTCCGCCGTCAACGGTGTCGTTGTTGTCACCGCCCAAGAGGATGTCATTGTCATTGCCGCCTAACATCAGGTCGTTGCCCAGTCCGCCGATCAGCGAGTCTATGCCGTCTTGGCCGTTGAGGGTGTCGTTGCCGAGTCCGCCGTCGAGGGTGTCGTTGCCTTCAGCACCAAGCACCGAGTCGTTGCCTGCTTCACCGAATTCGAGGTCGTTACCGCCCCTGCCATCGATGATGTCGTTGCCGTCGGCCCCTGAGAGGGTATCGTTGCCTGCCCCGCCGATGATGAAGTCGCTGAGGTTGCTGCCTGTAAATGAGCTGGCCCCAATTGCGGTGCGATCGACAATATTATCTACCACCGTGATGCTAAAGGATGCCGGCCCGATAGTTGCAGACCCGTCGGAGGCTGTAAACGTGAAACTGTCGCTGCCGCCTGCTGCCAGCAATTTGTATTTGACGATGTTGTTGTTGATATCGTCTTGGGTGAATTTGCTGCCGACGTTGAGAAAGGTGGTGCCCCTTTGGACAAATCCTCGGTTAGGGTCGGGGGCTTTGGTAATCGTGTAAACGATTTCCGACGGGGGGTTGTCGGGATCTGTGACTAACAAATCGGCGGCGGTGATTGTCTGGGTAGGATCACTTTTGGCAACCACGACACCGTCGTTAATTACTAGCTTTGGCGGGCTGCTGACGCTGATGGTTACTACCGCCTGACTTGTGCCGCCGCTGCCGTCTGAGATCGAGTAGCTGAAGCTGTCAGTACCTGAGAAGCCCGGATTCGGGGTGTAGTTGAATACGCCGCCGCCCACGGGAATCAGCTTCCCCTTGGCTGTTGGAGTAAAAGTCGTGACAGTCAGAGGGTTCTTGTCCGGATCAGTATCGTTGAACAGAACGTTGAGACTGAGTTCTTGACCCGAAACCGTGGTGAAGTTGTCGTTAACTGCTCTTGGAGCCTGGTTGGGGAAGGGCGTCGGACTTGGTGTCGGCGTCGGACTTGGTGTCGGTGTCGGTGTCGGACTGTCTGTCGGCGTCGGGAACATCGGCGTCGGTGTCGGTGTCGGACTCGGTGTCGGCGTCGGAGTGTTTGTCGGTGTGGGAGTCGGTGTGGGCGTCGGACTCGGCGTCGGCCCTGGGAGGGGGGTTGCGCTGCCGGGAACTCTGGGGGCAATTACAAATGAGCTTCGCTCTAGGGTTCTGCTGTCCACTCCAGGCAATACTGCTAAAAAGTCGCCGCTGACGCCGTTGCGAATAATCGTGCTGCCGGCTTTGGTGTCGGCGCTTTGGAAGATTACCAAATCTTCAAACTTGAGGTCGCCACTTAACCCGATCGAATCTTCGCCAACGCGAAAGTCTGTGAAAATGTCGGCATCGCCGATGTCGGGGCCGCCTGTAGTGACAAATGCCGGGTTAGTGCCGTTGCTGCTGCTGCCGCTGGGGGAACTGAATGCACCGATGACGAAGACATCTCTGCCTTCGCCTGCTGATATTATATCTTTGCCTGCTTCGCCCCAAAGAACGTCGTTGCCAGCACCGCCGTCCACGATGTCGTCGCCGTCGCCGCCGAATACGATGTCGCCGCCCTCGCCGGCAAAAATTGTGTCCCCGCCGGCGTTTCCGTAGACCCAGTCGCCTCCTTCGTTGCCAAATAGCAAGTCTTCGCCGTCGCCACCGAAGAGCGAGTCGTTACCTTGGTCGCCCCACAGGATGTCGTCGCCTCGATCGCCGAAAAAGCTATCGTCGCCAGAACCCCCGCGCAAGCTGTCGCTGCCTTTTCCGCCGTAAGCCGAGTCTCTGCCTTCGCCTCCGATTACCGTGTCGTTGGCGTCATTGCCGTACAGCAGGTCGGGGTTATTTCCCCCGTCAACGCAGTCGCTGCCTTTGCCTCCGTACAGGGTATCGAGTCCTGAACCGCCGTCTACAACGTCGTTGCCCTCATTGCCGAACAGCAGGTCGTCCTCGTCGTTGCCAAATAGTAAATCATCGCCGCCTGCTCCTTGCAGGCTGTCGTTGCCTTGCAGCCCGGAAATCACGTCAGGCCCAGGACTGCCAACTAAGGAGTCGTTGGTATCTCCGCCGCGGATTACGCCGCCGATGATTCCGGGCGAGGTGCCTCCGCCCAATGTGTCGTCTATGCCGCCAAATGTGTCGTCCCCGGAGGGAGGCCGAGTTGGAGTCGGAGTTGGAGTTGGAGTTGGAGTTGGAGTCGGTGTTGGTTCTGTTGTTGGAGTCGGAGTCGGTGTTGGTTCTGTTGTTGGTGTTGGAGTCGGTGTTGGTGGTATTACTGGGATTGCACCTGGCATTATTTTGGCTCCTTTAAACGACGATACCGATTAACTTTAAAAACTGATTAGTATCAGTTTGTTGCCACAAATCTGGCTTAAAATTGATTAATAATCCCGATCATTTCTAGCATACTAAATCAAAACTGCAACGGCTACAGATATTTTTTAAGCGGGGCATCTTTTGATCTAAAAATATTAATGATTGCACGTTTTGATACCTATTTTGGGTATCCTTTAATATCGCCCCATTTCCCTCGAAGGTAGAAGTCGGGCTTCGAGTTAGCCCGGGGTATTTATCCAGAAGGGGAAAAAGAAAAATCTTTGGATTGATATTTTTTTCTTTCCTCCGGCCGTTTGCCAAATACATATAGCCTTTCGAGCGAAAGATGAGGTACTCATGGGCATAGGGCATAGGGCATAGGGCATAGGGCATAGGCCTCCGTGGGCATAGGGCATACCTCACTTTTTTGAGAACCGCTATAAGAGGCGAATGCCTTAAGCTGACTGCTGACAAGAAACAGAGCTGTGAATGAGGGGCAGAAGTGGCCCGGTTTGCTCTTGTCCGTTGACGGCTAGTTCGCTGTGGCAAAGGTAAAGCAGGGAACAGCGACTTAACAAATCTAGCAGAATTCGCCGCAGCCGCTGTTGGTCGGCAGCCGTTTCCTCTTCGGTTTGCCAGGGATGCCCCTGTTGCGATCGCAAAAATAAGGGAGCACCAAACAATGTCGCCGCACCGCCACTAAGCCACAGGGGCGAGCCGGCATCCAGCCAAAAGTGCCATTTGTGGGCGCGGCGGCTGCTGCGGTACTGGAAGATGTTGGCGAGGGTGACGGCTTGGGCTTCAGGACCTTCTGAACGGACTGGAAAGGGGTTGGCGGTGACGGTTCCTTGGCGCAACAACTGGATGAAGTGGGCGATCGTTTCAGACTCACCGCCGTTTGTTGGTTCTACGCGCTGCAGGCGCCCCTGTATTTCCCAGTAGTGGCCGGCGGTTTCCATTAACTCGCGCAGGGCGGATAGCCGATCGTAAGGCAGGTATCTGTCGTTCATGAGAAATTTCTGGATAGCTCGATCGAGCAGGGCAATTGGACTCGGCAACAGCCGCTCCTGCTGTTGCGACCGCTGTTGTTCGATCCACTCCACAATCTGCTCGTAGGCCGCGGCGGCTCGGTGTCCCAGTCTGTCCCACCGGGGAAAGGCTGTAATTGCCAGCAATTGAGGTCGATCGATATCTGGGCAAAAACAGTGATCGGCGATTAAACCTGCTCTCACTTGGTCGATCGATTTTTGATTGGGGATTTGAGATTTAAGATTGAACGTGGGGTGGGAATCTTCTGTTTCCAATGAACGGTGTTTCTGGCTACCCAAAACTACCAGCATTTCGGCGGCGCCGTCTCGATCGACTAAACGGCCGAGTCCCGGATAAACTAACGCTAACAAAGTCAGCAATGCTCGAATCTCTGGGGTACTCGATAGGGGACGCTGATCGTTGAGGGATACGGCGGCGATGCGATCTCGCGCCAGAATTTCCGTTAAACTGTAACGGGCGATCGCATCCATCCCCGGAGCAATTACAGCGATTTCCTGCGGTTCCACGGCTTTTGACTTCACCGCATCCACGATAATTTCGGCGGTTTCTCGCAGCAATTGAGCCCGAGAAGTGGTTTCGAGCGATCGAACTTTACTGGGCAAACTCAAGCCTAAAGGATAAAAACCCTCAGAATTAACGGCTAAACTTACCGCTAAATCCCCAATCTCTGGGGCTAAACCCGCTTTTGCGTCCAAATTTTCCACGCTTTGACAGCGGTTTTCGAGCCGGGCTAGGTATTCCGTGTCAGCCCCCAAGCCCAAACGCACTCCTCCATCTGGATTGTAGGAGAACGCCCCCGCCGCACCGAAGTCGAGCATTCGATCGAACAGATGGCCGCTGATCGCCGGATAATCGTCAACATCGTCTGCGATCACAGCTTGGTATCTAGAAGCCAAATGCTGCTGGTAAGTGCCATCCTGCAACAAATAGCGCCAGTAGAGTTCGCAAACAATCCCGTAAGTCAGCAGCCCCCGCGTCAAGCACCATTCCCGCCATCTTTCCAGCAACTCTCCCATGCTAGTCCACAGGTTGTTCGAGCCGCCGTCACCAGCAAATCCCTGTTCCAGAATGCTGGGAATCTCTTCTCTCGGCGTACCGCTGACAGCAGCAAGTTGTAATAAGTCTAGTGTTCGACGCACCATTCGGTTTGGGCTTACCCCTGTTTGTTGCAAAATGCCTTCGTCTAGTTCGCGACGCCAGAGTCTCGCGGCAAGTTCCAGTTCTGTTTCAGGTTGCAGCCGCAGGGGAAATTGAGCCCGTGTTTCCAGCGACTGAACTAGCAGCGGCCAAAATAGCAATACCTCCTGCTCAAAAAAACCGAAGGGTGTTGTTGAGTGAAAGGTATATTTTCCTTGGGTAGCGACGGCGATGCGATCGGCTAATTCTAGCCGGTTGTCCCCATTAGCTGCTAAGACTAAAATTGCTGGGGCAGTTTGTCGGGCCCGGCGCCGCCCGGAACGCCAGCCGTCTGAAACTTTTGGTGGGACAGGCTTGACAGTTTGGCTCCAAATGCAGAACTGCTCAACTAAACGAGCGGTTTTGCCACTCCGGGTGCCTCCGACAATCCAAATTGAATCCGAAACCTCGGTTCCCAATTTATGTAAATTTGTTACCATACCGTGAATACTTTAATCACTAATGTCTACAGCCAACTAACCAGCTTTAGCTATGAATACTTCTCTCTGGCACAGGATTCTAAAATATCTCTACAGCGCTCACCAATGGTATCGAGAAACGCCTGACAGGGCCCTAGAACAGGCTTATGATGCTGCCTTAGCAATTAAGGCGATCGAAGACGATCATTTTGGCGGCCAACAAATCTCCGCTCGATCGGGAGATTACGGACACAGCACCCTGTCTTACTTTAAATCCGAACTGCAAAAATACCTCAAGGTCATCCAAACCCGAATGGTTGAGTTTAATGCTAGCCGTTCTTTTTTGGAACTGCCGGACCGAGTGGGGGCAAAGCCGAAGGCTGGACACAGCCCCGATCGTCACCAGCACGGATTACATCTCGACAATAAAGAGCGAGCATCCCTTATATTCGAGAAGCTAGAGTTTATTGATGGAGTCATCGACAAGTATATTAATAATAGTAGATCGACTGCAATTGTCCCGGTTGTCAGTTCAGTAAATCAGCAGGTAAAATCTACAAATAGCAGATCTCAACCTGACGCACATAAAGGTTCAGCTAATTCTGTTAAAATTCACGAGGGCGAGGTTGACATTTACTCTGAAGAGGTCAATTTATTGCCTCGCTCGCTTTTGGGAACTTTGAATCGAATTACTAAAGAGTTAGACCCGGAAGCGGAAAAAGAAGTAGTTAAGAATTTCCGCAACTCCAAAGTAAAAACAGTCATTTCTTTGAGATTTATTTTGCTTTTGATTTTAGTTCCGCTGTTGACGAATCAACTTTCCAAAAACTTTATAGTCGGGCCGGTAGTTGACCATTTTCGACTCAAGCAAAATGCTCCAGTATTCCTAAATATTAACCTGGAAGAAGAAGCCTTCCAAGAACTAGAGAGATTTGAGCAGCACCTCAAATTTGACAAGTTAATAGGCAGGGCTCCGTCGCTTTCTGTAGAGGAAATGGAAAAGAAGATTGCCGAGAAAGCAGTTGAGCTAGCGGAGGAATACGGCTCTGAAAGTGGTGGAGCAATTAAAAATATTTTTGCCGATTTGATTTCCTGCATAGCCTTTGCCGCGATTATCCTCACTAACAAGAAAGAGATTGAGATTTTAAAGTCTTTCATGGACGATGTGATTTATGGCCTCAGCGACAGTGCTAAAGCTTTCGTAATTATTTTGTTTACCGATATCTTTGTCGGATTCCACTCGCCTCACGGTTGGGAAGTAATTCTCGAAGGTTTATCGAGGCATTTGGGACTACCAGAAAATAGGCAGTTCATATTTTTGTTCATTGCGACTTTTCCAGTTATCTTGGATACGGTATTTAAGTATTGGATATTCCGGTATTTAAACCGGAGTTCGCCTTCGGCAGTCGCTACATACAAGAATATGAACGAGTAATATCAATTTTTTATGAGGCCCCGTAGAATCCGATCCCCCCTAGCCCCCCTTAATAAGGGGGGGACAAGATTCCGATCGAAGTCCCCTGACTATCAGGGGGATGCGAGGGGGATCGAGATATGTGCAACTTCACATTAAATTGGTATAAGATCAAATAGGGTAACATCGGAATTATACCCTGCTTTGCTGTGCGTCCCGCTTGGCCTGGCTCCCTCAATAGCGAGTGGGAAGCTCGCACTGCTGCACTCCTAAAATTATTATTCCGATACAAAAGGAAACGATATAATCCACTCATATCATGTCCGATAAAATAAGCGTTATCACCTTTGTAGTCAGGACTAAATTCCTCATAAAATTTTGAAGAGTTTAGTCCTCACTACAAACCTATTAGGGTTATTTTACAGGACTAGATATGGCTCTAACTGCCAATTAGCAATTAGCAATGATAGTCCTGGACGCAAACAGTAATTTGATGTGCGAATTATCACGGTAAGGCGCTCTTGGGCCGTGCAGGCTCAACATAGAGGTTCTGCATAAGTCCTGCAATTAGCAATTAGCAATTAGCAATTGCTAATTGCCTAATTCCAACGCTTCTTGCGCTGTCGCTGGTTCGCCACCGCCTCCACCAGTCCGAGTGCGAGAAAATTACTCAGCAGCGACGCATTCCCGTAACTCAGGAAAGGCAGCGGAATGCCGGTAACCGGAGCCAAGCCAATGTTCATCCCAATATTTACGAACACCTGAAAAATCAACATTGACAGTACGCCGATCGCCAGCAAAGAACCAAAATTATCGTTAGCAGTTTGAGCGATCATCACCAACCGGAAACAAATTATCCAGAACACCAACAGCACGCAAATGCAGCCAATAAAGCCCAATTCTTCGCCAATAGCTGAAAAGATAAAGTCCGTATGCTGTTCGGGAATAAAGTTAAGCTGAGTTTGCGTTCCGTGAAACAAACCCCTGCCTTTGAGTTCCCCGGCCCCAATAGCAATCCGAGATTGAATCAAGTGATATCCGCTGCCTAAAGGGTCTTTCTCCGGGTTTAAAAACCCTGTCAGACGCATTTTTTGATAATCCTGCAGCACATTCCAAAAAAGATGTCCGACGTGTCCAGAAACAACGTTCACCAGCACAGTACCGAAAGTCCCCAACCAGGGCCAAGGCAGGGTTCGCCAAGCGATAATACCCGCAATAACTACCCAGGCTACCCAAATCGGTGTAGACAGGTTGTTGAGGAGAACTGAGATCAGAGGAGAGAATAGCAATATCAGCCAGCCGGGATTGACATTTCCCCAGTAAAACATCCCCATTGTGATTGCGCCGAACACCAAGGAAGTACCTAAATTTGGTTCGGCAAATATCAATCCCCAGGGTACAGCCATAATCGCCAGCATCCTCAACATATTACCCACCGTGGGGACAGTCTTGTCGTGCAGGAGAGCTGCTAAAGTGACAATCATCCCTACTTTGGCAAATTCTGACGGTTGCAGGTAGAAGCCGCCGATGTTGATCCACCGTTGGGCGCCGAGCCCTGTAGTACCGATAAAACGCACTGCGATCAGCGACAAATTGATTAATATGTAAATCGGCCATTTCCACTGAATCAGTATTTGGTAGCGACAGCGGGAAATGATGATGGCGAGGAACAAGCCGACTCCGCCAGTTACCCAGTGCCGCCACCAGTCGATCAGCCCCTGGTTGATTTCGACGCTGCGGATCATGATTCCCCCGAAGATGGTGAGGCCGATGCAAGCGGCAAACAGCCAAGGGTCTGCTTCTTCCCAGGGTTTGAAGATGGATTTCCAGCGATTTCTGACTTGTATTCTCTGCAACATGAGGATTTTAGATTTTAGATTTTAGATTTTAGATTATCGAGCCGATTTTCGGAAGTTTTGGATATAGTTCGGATTCACAGCCTACACCGTACTGTAGAAGCATGGGTGTCAGTATGTCACTTTATTCGGCGAGTTGTACGGAGGTTCCGGGCCGTCAGCAACCGGCCGCATCGTGCGCGGACACACCAAACTCGTAGGGTGCGCACGGGGCACCGAGTACCAATCGACCTGTAGGGTGCACAGTGCGCGCATTACCCGAATTTGGCACCACAAATCAAGGTTCGAGGTGACAGCGGGCCGATCGCGATCGGGCTATTGTGCGATCGCGATCGGCAAGTTCTAGAATAGTCAGACTGGTTCGTAAAGGTATTCAAAACCGTTACCGTCGGGGTCTCTGCCGTAAAAAGATGCTGTACCGTCGCGGTGTTCGTGAATGTGGGTGACGGAAACACCATCGGCTTTGAGTTGTTGGTAAGCCGATTCCATTTCGGCGCGATCGTCAAATACAAACCCAAAGTGTGGCCCTGCTTGGTCGTAACTCGGACTCAACAGCGCCAGTCCGTCCTCTCCTGCTTTCAAATAAGCCCAGTCTGCATCTTTCCAGACTAACTCCATGCCCAAGTTTAGATAGAACTCAGCAGATTTCTCTATGTCTTGCACACAGACGGCTACGTGTCCCAATCGTTTTAGTTTCATATCTACAAAATTTATGGTTGTGCTTTAGTTTATTGTATCTATTTTCTCTTTTATTGCTCGATTAATTAGGTATTTTTTCGGTTTTGTGTGTCGCGGCTAACTGTACTTTTTCTACTTGTTTGCTGGCGTCCATTTCGCTAAAAACTTGAACGGCGCGGTCAAAATTTTCTTGGGTTTTCTCGATGTTACCAAGTTTTTGTTCTGTCAGTGCTAGTTGATAGCAAGCTTCGGCTTGGTCTAATGAGAGCGCCGATCGAGTATTGGGATTGCTTCTGCATGGTGCTGCATGGCGAGGGTCAATCGATTTTAGATTTTAGATTTTAGATTAAAGAATTGAAGCATTGACCCCACGGATAAATTCGGGGGACAAGTTTCTCGAATACAGGTTTTTTATTTCTGGACGGATGAATCCGGGGGCTTGTATCCTGGATGCTTTCGGTCAAATTCTCCCCGTTCTCGGTACAGGCCTTGACGGCACTTCTGCAGCAACAATTTGTCCCGACTGGGTTTCTACTTTGGAATAGCTGCGCCAAAATCGCTCTACAAGCTATCTTCAGGAGAAATCCATCATGTCTATTAACTATGTTGAACAGGATTTATGCAAGTACGCTCGATCGGTTCTAGTACAATCTGTCGAGAGTTAAAAAGGCAGGGACTAACAAAAAAAAGACGCTAGGTAGCAGTCAAGCGGCGACGCCGTGCGGGTGCAAAAATTAATCAAAAAAGCCCTTGCATCGAGGGAAAAAGAAGCCTGCGGTCTAACGGTACTCCGTTGAGTCAGGTTTGTTCACAGGAAGCGCTAAAATCTTCTCAAGCTTGCTTGACCCGAAGAGGTTTCCCAAAAAAGACTACTCCTTCAAACCTTGGGGATGTCAGGCAAGCGCTACCATTACGCCTAGAAAAGGCCGAAAAATCAAATGGCTTACAGTGATTTT
>NZ_JANMZH010000793.1:0-3365 GCF_031383065.1 Microcoleus sp. OTE_8_concoct_300
GCTAACGTTACCCCAAAAGGGGAGGGAGACAACCATATCTCCAATGGAGGGGCAACCATACCCCTCCGCTCCGAAAGGGGTTTTGATTTAATGTAAAGCCGTCCTGGAAGGACGGGGTTTCTAACCCAGCAATTTCGATGAATTATTTGCTAAGTTGGCCTTGCGGCTGCTGCGACGATTGGAAGGATAGTTCCGAGAGTTTTGTTTTACTCAGAAACGGGCAGCACATTTGTCAGTCGTGCTACGATCGCAAATACAAGAATCAGAAGCTATTCGCCAGACGCAGGCGATCGAACATATCTGTATCACCGCAGAGCCTAACACAGACTATCCCTTATTAATGCGCAATGTTTTTAATAAAGCGAAGTATTTCGACAACCTCGCATCAGCGGTTGCCCTTAATAATGAACTCGAAAAAAAGAATTTATTTCCTCATCAGTCATCAGTCATCGGTCATCGGTCATTGGTCACTAATTTAGTTATTTATCATCAGTCACTTGAAAAGCAGGTAACAGATTTTAACTTAAAAAACTAATGACTGACGACTAATGACTAATGACTAATAACTAAATGATAGTTCCATCAGGAATCGTGGCATTTTTCAGGACTACGATAATGCCGCTGCGGATGTAAAAACCTTGGTTTTCGCGGTTCGCTTCTTCCACTCGGTCTTTATTAATTATTTGAACATTGCGGCCGATGCGGGCATTTTTATCCACAATCGCGCGGCGAATTGTAGTATCTGCACCGATACCGAGGGCGACGCCGCCGCTGTCCAAACTCGAATGCCTTTCGGCGTCGGGTTCGTAGAAGTCAGCACCCAGGACCAGAGTGTCTTGAATCGTACATCCAGCTTCAATGCGCGATCGAACTCCCAACACAGAATGGTCGATCCGGCACTCCTTGAGAATGCAGCCTTCAGCAATAATCGATTCAGTCACGTGAGTATTTAAAAGCTTAGTCGGCGGCAAGAAACGCGGGCGAGTGTAAATCGGCGCCTTTTCATCGTAGAAACTGAAAGGCGGCTGAGGCTGTTTTGTCAGAGCCAAGTTAGCCTCGTAAAAAGCCTCAATGGTTCCGATATCTTCCCAGTAATCGTCAAACAAATAAGCTTGAACGTTGTGGTCTTTTGCAGAATTCGGAATAATCTCTTTACCAAAATCAGTTTGGTTTGGAGATTCCTTCAGGAGTTTAATCAGAACTTCTCTTTTGAAGACGTAAATCCCCATCGAAGCAATGTAAGGACTTTCCTGAGCCTGCTGCGCTGTCAGTCCCAGTGTAGTAGTATCCACCTGCATTTGTTTGAGCGCATCGCCTTTTGGCTTTTCGCTGAAAGAAACAATGCGGCCGGTGTCGTCGATTTTCATCAAACCAAAATCCGAGGCCCGCTTCTCGTCCATTGGCAAAACCGAGAGGGTGATATCGGCGTTGGTTTCGCGGTGTCTGTGCACAAACTTCTGGTAGTCCATGCGGTAGAGGTGATCGCCCGAAAGAATCAAGTATTCATCAACGTCCCACTGTTCTAGCAGCGAGAGATATTGGCGAACTGCGTCGGCTGTCCCTTGAAACCAGTTGGGGTTTTCCTGAGTTTGCTGGGCGGCGAGCACCTCGACAAATCCCTCGGTGAAGCCGGAAAACTGGTAGGTGCGAGAGATGTGACGGTTGAGGGATGCCGAGTTGAATTGGGTGAGGACGTAGATTTTGACTATTTCGGAGTTGATGCAGTTGCTGACAGGAATATCGATGAGGCGATATTTCCCTGCGAGGGGAACTGCGGGTTTGGCTCGCAGTTTGGTTAGGGGGTAAAGGCGGGTGCCTACACCGCCACCGAGGATGATGGCTAAGACTTTTTTCAAGGAACTTTCTCCCTAGGGTCGATTAACTCTCCAAGTACAGTGTCGGATGGTGAGGGCTTCTTGACAAGGGGGGGGAGCAAGGAAGTTTTGAGTTTTGAGGTATGAGTTGAGTCGCTTACCCAGAAACCGGGTTGTTTAATCCAAATACTTCTTCCCACCCTGAATAAGAGTTAAAAAACCCGGTTTAGGAGAGTTGGAGTGCGTCCGGGACTAAAGTTAGGAGTTGTGAGTTGTGAGTTAAAATACTCATCAATAAATAATGGATATTTGAAAAAGTTTTGAGTTGTGAGTTAAAATACGCCTCAATAAATAAGGGCAGTTTAACAAAAGAATAAGGTTCGGGGTTTTGGCTGTTAATTACAAGTTTTTTGGGTAAATTCCCCGTTCTGGCAATTTCTTCATCCAGGATCATCGCGGTGTTGTTCTTTTTCCAGGCTGGTCGATCGCACCGCCGCGCCCGCTGACGCTCTGTTTGGGCCCTTCAGAGCGCTCTGGTTCTACTTGAGTTTGATCCGGTTCTTTTTGCTGGCGTTCATGTGATGTGAGTTTGTCGGACTCCACAGCAGTCAGGAAGCGCCGCCCGTCGGGACGATAAATTTCTAGGTAGAGTCAATCGATTTGAGATTTGAGATTTGAGATTTTAGATTGATCCCACGGATAAATCCGGGGGCTTGAGGATTTTCGATTTTCGATTTTCGATTGATTCCACGGATAAATCACGTGGCGGGTACCACCTTTGAAATTCGCTTGTCAGTTTCCAATCTGAGACAGTCCTGGACGCAACTGGCATATATAGTAAGGTTCTCTACTACCCCAAATCTTCGATAATGGTTCAATAACGGAGTCCGGGGCACCCTACAAGTCGATCGTCCTGTGACAGTTGGCTTTAGTCCTATTAGATTGACTGCAAGTTTGTGTAAGATTTTACAATTGGTCGATCGACAACATTAGACCTCTTGCAAAAATAACTAGGACGGGCAAGATGCCCATCCCACAAGAAAAAATAACTCTTGTGGGATGGGCATCTTGCCCGTCCTAGTTATTTTTGCAAGAGGTCTAATAAATCGGTGATCCGAGAGGCTCATCTGATAAAACTTGTCTTCCCACCACGAGCGCACTTCCACGTCAAAAAATCTAGTTCCTCCCTGCAACTTAGGCGGATAGGGATCCATAACAGCCGAGCCCGGACGCTCTCGGTGAACCCGTGCGTGGCTTTCCACCAAAGGCGGCAGCGCTTCGATGTCGTCGTCGAGAAACAGCAGCAATTGCCCGGTAGCCTCCGCCGCTCCGGTATTGCGGGCGATGGCAGCGCTCCGGCAATTTACCTCGATCACCTGCAATTTAAACGGAGCTTTGTAGTCTTGTAAAATTGCCAAAGTATCGTCTATGCAGCTATCTGCCACGACAATAACGGAGATCAGGTCGAGGGGATAAGTCTGCGAGTGCAAAGCATCAAGACCGCGCCGCAGCGAAGAACTTCGATTGTGGCTGGGAATAATTATGCTAACT
>NZ_JANMZH010000797.1:0-26867 GCF_031383065.1 Microcoleus sp. OTE_8_concoct_300
TTGGATGATGAGGGTAAGATTGATTTATATTACTTGGATGAAACGGGATTTTGTATGATTCCTTGTGTCCCCTATGGCTGGCAGGATATCGGAGAATATTTAACAATTCCTAGTCGTCGTAGTCAGCGAATGAATGTACTAAGAATCATGAATCGAAATAACCATCTTGAAACTTATATTTCATCTCAAAGTATTTATTCAGATGTAGTTATTGCCTGTATTGATGCTTTTTTCCCCGCAGTACATAAGCCAACGGTAATTGTCACAGATCAAGCTTCTATTCATACCATTGATGCTATTGTTGACAAACTTGAAGAGTGGAAACAACGTAATATTACTCTTTTTGAGTTGCCTTCTTACTCTCCTGAATTAAATTTAATTTAAATTTTATGGCGGTTTATTAAGTATGAATGGATTGAGATATCTGCTTACAAGAGTTGGGGAACTTTTGTTACCTCTGTGGAAAAAATCCTGAAAGAATTTTGAGAAAACTATGTAATTAATTTTGTCTAGCTACTTAACCGCAGCGAATTGGCGGCATTCCTGCCCAATGACCTGAACGCCAGCAGTTTCATTCCCCGTCATATCTACGGGCTTTACATTCAGTCGATTCTAGAGGAAGCTGAAGCCGCGGCACCGAGTAACGTCCGGCTGGAGCGCGTCATCGATGAAGTGGTGGCAGTGGAGCCACAAGCCTCAGGTGCGATCGTCTCTCTGCGGAGCGGCCGTGCTTTCGTGGCAGACAAAATTGTGCTGGCAGTGGGAAACGCGCCAGCAGTTCCGAGTGCATCGCAAACTAAGGATGATGACACCCCCTACCTCCGCCATGCGTGGTCAGCTTCGGCCTTGGCAGGGCTTGAGCTTGATGCGCCGGTGTTGCTGATTGGCACTGGACTGACAATGATGGATATGGTGGTGTCGCTCCACGATCGCCACCATCAAGGCAAAATTTACGCCGTGTCTCGCCGGGGGTTGTTGCCGCTGACCCATCGATCGACCAAACCCTACCCCGCCTTTTTGACCCCAGACACCGCGCCCAAAACGATTCGGGGCTTGCTGCGGTGCATTCGGAGTGAGGTGCAGACGGCGGCGGACCAGGGCTACGACTGGCGATCGGCGATCGATTCCCTGCGTCCCATCACCCAGCAACTCTGGCAACAACTCGGCCGCGTGGAGCAGCGACGGTTTTTGCGCCATGCCACCCCCTATTGGGATGTGCACCGGCATCGGATTGCCCCTGAAATGGGGGATGTTGTCAGGGAAATGCTGGAATCAGGGCAACTGACAATTACCGCAGGGCGCATTCAGGGCTATCAAGCGGTACCTGATGGGGTGGCTGTTACCGTTCGCGATCGCCAAACGCAAACGAATCGGGTGTTGCAGGTCAGCCGCGCGGTGAATTGCACAGGCGTACAAACAGATTATCGCCGATCGCCCCAACCGCCGATCGCCAATTTACGTGCCCAAGGGTTGATCCGCCCCAACGAAATCGGCTTGGGATTGGATACTGCAGCTGATGGTGCCGTATTAGATGCTCGGGGCAACCGTTCAAGTCTGCTCTATACTTTGGGAACCCCGCGCAGAGGAGATTTATGGGAAACGATTGCTGTCCCAGAACTGCGCGAGCAGGCACGGGCAATGGCTGCGACGGTGTTGTAGTCGCCGCCAGTGCGGGGAGTATGTTAAAAAACTTCCTGGCGCAATTGGGGAAAAACCTTTGCAACTTTGTTCAGGACTTGACACTCCGGGCGCCTGAAGGCGCGAGGATTCTTGAGAAATTTCTGACTCAATATCCCTGTTTCTAGGGTTCCCAAACTCATCACGTTTGCTCGCCCGGCGCGATGATCTCTTTTGGGCGTTTAGGTGCAAGCACCAGGTTTCGCGGAGTCCCCGCGTACCAATTTCAAAGCTCGATCTCTAATCGTTTTTACTGCACCGATATCGGCGTGTTCGTGGTAGCCGCATTTAGCACAAATGAACTTTTCGCCATCTCTGTTTGACTTGTCGATATTGCCACAATTCCGGCATTCTTGGCTAGAGTGCTTGGGATTAATTTTGATTACGATTTTTCCTTGCTTTACAGCCAGATACTCAATCTTCAAAATTAGTTCACCCCAACCTGCGTCAGAGATAGAACGGTTTAAACCTTTCTTCTTTGCTTGCCCATTTTTCAGAAATCTACCTGTTTTCTCATCAATTTTTACTCGGCAGCGGCGCATCATTCCCGATATATTCAAATCCTCCAAAGCTATGCCGTCAATCTTGCGCTCCACAATTTTATTAGCGACTTTCCAGTGGTGAGCTTGGCGTTTATCGCTAATCTTTTGGTGGAAAAAGCCCACTTTCTGAGCTGCTTTTTTGCGGTTCTTGCTACCTTTAGCTTTTCGACTGACTCGTCTCTGCCTGATTCTCAGAATGCGTTTAGCTTTCTTCGTAGTTGAGAACTTGGGATTTTCGATTTGAGCTCCATCTGACAGATGGACTAATTTAGTAATTCCCATGTCGCATCCAACTACTTTGACGACATCCTTGAGAGGTTTTGTAGTGTAATCGGGAACAGATTTGTCCTCAATGCGGATCGATACGTACCAGCCATTTTGCCGTTTTCTCACGGTACAGGCTTTAATGGTAAAACCGATGGGAATCGGACGTGAGTTGTGAAAACGCATCCAGCCCAGCTTAGGTAAATAAATTTTGTTACCTTGTATTTTTACCCCCATCACAAAAGTGAAGGATGTAAAGTTGCTGCGGTTCTTGAACTTGGGAAAACGCCGACCTTCAAAAAAGTTCTTGTAAGCAGTGTCTAACCGTTTGACATTTTGCTGTAGAACCGTTGAGTCTATTCCGGCAAACCAAGGTCTAGCCGCTTTTAACTCTGGCAATGCGGTAATTTGAATGTCGCCTGGGTTGCGTCGAGGGTTTTTGATTTTGCCGTCTTTATCTATTTTTCCGCTCTTCCACGGCGATCCAGTTGCACCGTTTCTACTAACGCAACTGGTTAACGGGCAAGCTTCACTTTTTGTCCTAATTTCGCAATAGTTTCCTTGTAGGAACTGTTGGCTGTATTGAGTAATTCTGTCATTCAGACACCAGTTGTAGTGACTCCGCAACATATCTACCCAATTGGACATTTTTAAGTCTTGCGTTTGATTTTGGCGCAACTTGTACACATAGTTGGTTAACAAGTCTGACTCTCCTTTTTTGAGCTATTCTTAATGTACAATGGAATTACTTGTTTAGCTACATTTGTTACATATTTTTATTAGAATAGCTCAAGGGTTTATACTTTTGCCCACAAAAAGCCGTCCTAGAAGGACGGGGTTTTAAACCAATTTTTTTTGATAAGTGGTTAAGATTGAACGCCTTTTATAATTTGAATTGTTCATCCACCGGAATTTGATAGCCATTTGCCAGTCGATTGGTAGCGTTTGCGGTTGCCACGATCGCCATCAGTTCCCCAAATATGGCATCATCCATTCCCTTGGCTCGCGCTCCGGCTGTATGAGATGAAATGCAGTATGGGCAACCATTTGTAACGCTGACAGCAATGTAGATTAACTCGCGGGTAAGGGGATCGAGTTCTCCCGGACCCGTCATCACCTCCTTCACATTCTGCCAGGTACGTTGCAGGGTAGGCGGATGGTTGGCGATCGCTTTCCAAAAGTTGTTGATGTACTCGGTTTTGCGTGTCGCGCGAATGTCGTCATACACTGCGCGTACTTCATCATTTGCGTCTTCGTATTCAGTCAAATGGGTCATAGCTGTACAGGGGTTTGTAGCTGTAATTTTTAGACGGACTAAGAAAAAAAAATGGGACACTCTCATCTTTCTTTCTTATGGCTTCTTTTTTCAACCTAAGCTGGCTGATAATTGGGATGCCAAGCCAGCCATTTCTCTTCTAGCTTCCTGGCGATCGCATCTGCCAACTTACCCAACAAAGCATACATGATAATGCTCACCACAACTACATCAGTTTGCAAGAACTCCCGAGCATTCATTGCCATGTAACCAATACCAGAGTCCGCCGCAATTGTTTCTGCGACAATCAGCGTCAGCCACATAATCCCCAAGGAATATCGCAGGCCCACCAAAATTGAAGGCAAGGCCCCAGGCAAAATAATTTTCCACAAAAGAGACCTGGCACTCAAGCCATAAACTTTTCCCATTTCAATCAATCCAGCATCTACGCTGCGGATGCCGTGAAATGTATTGATATACATTGGAAAAAACACACCCAAAGCTACCAAAAATAATCGAGCTGGATCGCCAATTCCAAACCACAAAATTACTAGAGGAATTAAGGCGAGGTGTGGAATATTGCGAATCATTTGTAGAGAAGTATAGCCTTTCTCAGAAAGATGAGGTACTCATGGGCATAGGGCATAGGGCATAGGGCATAGGGCATAGGGCATAGAGCATACCTCACTTTTTTGAGAACCGCTATATCTAGCAGCTTTTCGGCGATTGGAAAAAGACCATTGAGGAAACCTAGAGTCAAACCAATCCCTCCGCCTATGATGAAACCAACCAGCGCACGCCAAGCACTAATTCCGATATGGTGAAACAGTTCTCCGCTAATTGCCAATCTAATTCCTGCACTTAAAACACCTGTTGGTGCTGGTAAAACTCTTGTGGAAAGCCAACCCACCTGCACCAATAATTGCCAGCTAACAATCAGCATCATTGGTACAATCCAGGGGATTACCTGCTGAAAATAGGGGTTTTTGAGCCATTTTTTATTCATAACGCGCTCGTAGGAATAACTTGTTTTTGTTGGAGAAACTTTTCGTTGGCAACAATTTCGCCAAAAGGACTAAACATTTGCGGTTGATGTACAGTCGGTTGGTTTTTCAGCGGCAAGCGGGGGAATAGCAATTCAGCCACTCGATATGCTTCTTCTAAGTGGGGATAACCAGAAAAAATGAAAGTTTCAATTCCCAATTCGGAATATTCCAACATTCGCGCCACAACGGTATCGGGATCTCCCACTAAAGCAGTACCGGCACCGCCTCTTACTAACCCAATTCCCGCCCACAAATTGGGGCTAATTTCCAGAGCTTCGCGGCTGCCTGTGTGTAGTTCAGTCATGCGCCGCTGCCCTTCAGAATCCATCCTAGCATAAGCTTTTTGGGCAGCTGCGATCGCATCTTCATCGACATATTGAATCAATCGATTGGCATCCTCCCAAGCTTCGCTTTCAGTTTCGCGTACAATGACATGAAGGCGAATTCCAAAACGCACAGTTCTACCCTGTTCTGCTGCTAATTTTTTCACAGCTTCAATTTTTTGGGCTACTTGTTGTGGCGGTTCTCCCCAAGTAAGATAAACATCAATATGTTTAGCGGCAATTTGTTGTGCTATTGGCGAAGAACCGCCAAACCATAACGGAGGATGAGGAGTTTGTACAGGGGGAAATAAAAGTTTTCCGCCCTTTATTTGAAGGTATTCACCGCTAAAATTGACTTCTTGCTCTCGCCCGTTAGTCGAGTTACTCTCTTCAAGCATCTCTCTCCAAACTGTCAAGAATTCATCCGTCAGTTCATAACGTGCGTCGTGACCCAGATGCACTCCATCCCCCGCCAATTCAATCGGGTCGCCGCCCGTAACAACATTAATCAGCAAGCGTCCGTTAGATAACCTGTCAAATGTTGCTGCCATCCGTGCTGCTACCCCAGGAGACATTAATCCAGGGCGAATTGCTACTAAAAAACGCATTTGTTCTGTAACAGCCATTAGGGATGAAGCCACTACCCATGCGTCTTCGCAAGAACGCCCAGTCGGAAGCAGAGCGCCCGTAAATCCTAAACGATCAACGGCTTGAGCGATTTGCTTTAAGTAGGAAAAACTGCAAGAGCGCCCTCCAATTCCTGTCGCTAAATAGCGTCCGTCTCCGTGAGTTGGGATAAACCAAAATAATTCCATTTCTCTTACTGTCCCTCACTATTTATTGTTTAGTTACCTGAGCCACTTCGCTAATTTTGATTGGTTTGGGAAGTAACTTCAAATCCAAGAAAGTATCAGCAACTTTTTGCTGATAAGTAACGACTTCATCCGTAACCTGCTGCAGACCGTAAGGCCGTCTCCGTGAGATTTCCTCTAAAGTTGGAACATCAATACCAAGCTCAGGAGACAGCAACTTTGCCACCTCAGTTGGTTGACTTGCCGCCCATTCGTCTACTTTTTGAAGTTCCTCTAAAATTGCCTTAATCCGGTCAGGATATTGATCGTTAAAAGGTTTGGCAGCTAGATAGAATTCCCGATTAGCTACAAGCCCTTCTCCATCCTTAAGAATACGAGCACCTGTAGCTCGTTTCGCTACTGTAAAAAACGGGTCCCAAATCGCCCAAGCATCAACGCTACCTTGTTCAAAAGCTGCCCGCGCATCTGCTGGTGGTAGATAAATAGGCTGAATGTCGCTATATTTTAATCCGGCTGCTGTTAATGCTTCTACCACGAGGTACTGCACATTTGAACCCTTATTAAATACAACTTTTTTGCCTTTTAACCCAGCCACATCTTGAATGGGAGAATCTTTCGGTACTAAGATAGCTTCGCCTTTAGGATTAGGAGGTTCGTTAGCAACATATACCAATGGTGCGCCAGCCGCTTGTGCGAAAATAGGCGGCGCTTCTCCTGTATGGCCAAAGTCAATACTGCCTGCATTCAAAGCTTCCAGTAATTGAGGGCCAGCGGGAAATTGAACCCACTGTACAGAAGTGCTTTGGGAAGCCAAACGCTTTTCTAAATCCCCCCGTGATTTTAGGAGAGTTAGAGTGCCATATTTTTGATAGCCGATCCGAATTACATTGCTTTGTTGTGATTTAGAACTAGCCACCGATGTGGCTGCAGAAGTCGGGGCTGTAGTTGTATTTGTTTGCTGAGTAGGACTACAGGCAGAAACAATCAAACTCAAACTGAAGCCAACTGCAAAAAGCAAAGCAAAGGTCTTGATTGAACTAGGTTTGAGTTGGCTCCCAAAATGCCTCAATTTAGCTAAAAATTGGCTCTCTCTTAATCGGGTTAACACGGTTCCTTCCTAAGTTTCAAGTATGGAAAACCAAAAAACGTAATAGCTATGTAAAAGCTGAGCTAATCATTATTGATGAGTAAAATACGATAAATCGACCGATATACCGTAGATTACGTTAATAAGCTCCTCTTATTCCACAAAGGACTTCAAAAATGCAAGCACATTGTGTAAATTTTTGCTTGTCTGACTGATCTATAGCGCTCCTAAATCAATTGTGAATTTCTTACTCCCTCCCCTTACTAAGGGGAGGGCTGGGGTGGGGTAAAAAATTTACGACTCATTTAGGATTGCTATAGTTACTTAAATGATTAATATTCAGGGGTAATGTATCAGTTACACGCGCCGGAGAAAAAGTAGCATCTAGCGCTGCTGCTATCTGCATAAAAACCTGAGATACCGCCGAGTTCGGATCTGCAATTGTTAGGGGTTTTCCTGTATCACCTCCCGCACAGATGCGCGGATCAATAGGAATTTGGGCAAGGAGGGGCGCTTGAAGTTCTTCTGCTAACTGTTTACCCCCACCACTACCAAAAATTTGTATCGGTTCTTCATGGCGATCGCAGATTAAATAACTCATATTTTCAATAATCCCAAGCACTGGAACCCCTACTTGGCGAAACATATAAATATTGCGACGGACATCGGAAATAGATATTTGTTGCGGCGTAGTAACGAGAATCACTCCACAAATAGGACTTTCTTGCACAATGGTAATTTGAGCATCTCCGGTACCGGGGGGTAAATCAATGAGTAAATAATCTAATTCGCCCCATTCTACATCTTGAATAAACTGCGTAATAATTTTGTGGAGAACAGGGCCTCGCCATGCTAAAGGACGTTCTGGCTCGGCTAATAAACCCACTGACATCACTTTAATTCCCTGTGCTTCCAGGGGTAAAAATTTCTCACCTTTAGCAGTATTAATTGTCTCTACATCGGCTTGTCCTAAGCCTAACATTTGAGGAATATTGGGGCCGTAAACATCAGCATCTAGCAAGCCTACCTTGGCTCCCTGTAATTTTAACGCTGTTGCTAAATTCACAGCCGTTGTAGATTTTCCCACCCCACCTTTGCCGCTAGAAATAGCCAAGGTAGTTCGCACCTTGGCTATGGTGCAAGTTTGAATATAAGTTTTTTTGCACCAGCTTATAGGCGATAAAACAGATTCAATTATTTTTGGCAAATCTTGCTGATGCGATCCAATATAAAGGCGCAAATAAATGTAATTTTCAACAATTCGCAAATTTCGCACCATTCCCAAACTGATGATATCATTTTTGAGTGTGGGTTCGATGACTTGTTTGAGATAGTTGACAACTTCTTGCTGTCGTAATTTTTCCACAGGATTGGGATTTTCTGAGGGGAGATGTGAGTGGGTTTCTGGTAAAGACGAAGAATTAACCATTTTGGGAATTTTGCAGTAATGTTTGAATTTTCTGAATCGCTTTTTGAGAAAAAATAGTAACCTCTTTATCGGGATCGTCCAGAGATTGTTGCAGCGCAGGCATCGCGGCAGGATTGCTGAGATTACCGAGGGCGATCGCAGCTTCTTTCCGCACATCTGAATATTCATCAGCTAAGGCTCTAATCAAAGCCGGCATGACTCGTTCATCGGGAATTTTTTGCAACGCTTGTAGCGCGAATTTGCGCACTTGCCAGTGTTCGTCACTTACCGCTGTTTCCAGTGCCAAAATTGCCGCACAATCGGCATGAATTGCCAAAGATTTAGCTGCATTTCGTCGCACTTGCCAGTCAGTATCGCTTTTGAGTGCTTGACACAAAATTGAGATGACTTCTGGATCTGTTAAATGTCCTAAACTTAAAGCCGTAGCACGGCGAACATTTAAATCTGTATCAGATATTAAGGCCAAAGCTTGGGGACATTTTTCCACCTGATTGAGATAGCTGAGAGTGGTTACTGCTGTAGCTCTCAATTCAGGAACATCCGAGGCAAAAAATGGTAAAATATCGGGTAAAGACTGAGCATCGTGAATCTTCCGCAACAAGGTTAAGATATTGAGTTGGATATTAACATTGTCGCGGTGGAGTGCATCTAGTAGTAGCCGTAAGTCAGTTGGTGAAACTAATTCATTTAATGCAGATAATGCTTCTTGGCGAATATCGGCATCGGCGGAACCTAGACACTCAATAAAAGCAGGAATAGCTACAGGATTGCCAATTTCCCAAAGGGCAGATATGGCAATTTTTTGAACGGCAATACTCTCATCTGACAGGGCGAAAAGTAGGGCATTTGTAGCTTCTTCATCACCCAAATATTGTAAATTTTTCACGGCAACAAGGCGATCGCTTAGTTCGGGCGATCGCAGCATTTCTAGCCATTGATTTAATTCACTATCATTCTCAGTAATCATGAATTTTTACACGTTCTACAAAATAGAAAAACTTAGCGCAACAAGAAGGGAATTTTAACCGTTATGGCATTGGTTGGACATTCTTTTTTACAAGGCAAACAAAACCAACATTCATCGTATTTCATGTAAGCTTTCCCTGTTTCCGGATTTTTGGCCAGTACATCCAAAGGACAAACATCAATGCAGACATGGCACTTCTCCAAACACTTAGACTCATCTACGGTGACTGGAACATCAACTCGTTGTGTAATTAAAGCCATAGTTAGGTGCGATGGTTAATGGTGAATAGAGTTATCCGATTCTCAAGTGGGAGGGAGTGGGTTTATGGATCGGATAAGGAGAAATCAGAGATATTGACGACAACTCACCTCTACAATAAGCTGTATAGCATTTAAGCAACTGATTATAGGGGTCGTGTGCGTTAGAGCCAAAGTTTTGTAGAACTCACAAATTATTTAGAACTGACGCACTCTACAATATCTTCCGGATCTCAAAATTCATCAACTAGATAATATCTCACATCCCACTTGAATTTATACTAATCTTAGTTTTATTTGTCCCAATGACTGGGAAAAATAACCTAATATAGCAATCCTTGCAGGAGTCGTAAATTTTTTACCCCACCCCAACCCTCCCCGATGCCTTGGGGAGGGAGTAAGAAACTCACAAATGATTTAGGATTGCTATATTACTATAACTCAACGCGCTACAACATTATAATCCTCTTTATGTAAATCAACATCCACAATATAAGGTTCAACTGGACGCTTAAACAAGCTCATTTCTCCTGATTCCTCTTTTTTCAAATTAACATGGCAAAACCACTCTTCATTATTTTTCTCAGGGTAATCTAGCCGATAATGATAAAGCCCCCAACGAGTCTCACAGCGATACAAAGAAGCCCTCGCCGCCATCTCCGCACAGTCTCGAATAAAGTGAACCTCCATGCAGCGCATTAACTCATGAGGATCGCGAGCGCCCATTTCCTGTAGAGTTTCTTGATAACGGACAAAGTTTTTTAGCCCAATCTCCATTTTGTTTCCTACTTTTGGTGGTTGTAAATAATCATTCACTAAGCGCCGTAACTTATATTCTACTTGCGTGTGAGGGATTACATTGGGCAGCTTTAAAGGTGCATAAACCCGCGCTTTTTCTGCTTCCAGAAAATCCGCTTCAGGCTCGACATAATCTAAACTTTGAATGTAGTCAATGGCATTAGTTCCTGCTATTCTACCGAACACAAAAGCCCCGATCATATAATTATGAGGAACGCTTGCCATATCTCCCGCTGCGTAGAGTCCGGACACAGTTGTTTCTGCCTTTTCATTCACCCAAACACCAGAGGCGCTGTGGCCGCTGCATAGCCCAATTTCAGAAATGTGCATTTCAACGCCGTGATCACGATAATTTTCCCCTCTACCCTCGTGAAATCGACCTCGACTCGGCCGCTCATTTGACCAAAGAATTGACTCAATTTCAGCGATAGTATCTTCATCGAGATGAGTCATTTTTAATTGAATTGGACCTTTACCAGAGTGTAATTCATGCCAGATTTCCAGCATCATTTGACCGCTCCAATAATCGCAACTAATGAAGCGATGACCTTCGGCATTAGTAGTATGAGCACCGAAGGGGCCGGCGACATAAGCGCAAGCAGGGCCGTTATAATCTTTAATTAGCGGGTTGACTTGAAAACACTCAATGTTAGTGAGTTCTGCTCCAGCGTGGTAAGCCATTGAATAGCCATCTCCGGCATTAGTCGGATTTTCATAGGTGCCATAAAGATAGCCGGAATCGGGTAGTCCTAAACGACCACAAGCACCTGTAGAAAGAATGACAGCTTTCGCTTGAATTACTACAAAATCGCCATTGCGCACGTCAAAGCCAACGGCTCCAGTAGCGCGTCCTCCTTGCACTAAAACGCGGGTTGCCATCACTCGATTGGTAACTTTAACTTTGTGGCGTTTTACCTGTCTGGTTAAAATTTGTTTGAGGTCTTTGCCTTCGGGCATTGGCAAAACATATTTGCCGACGCGATGAACTTGTTTTAAGTCGTAGTTACCTTGGGCATCTTTCTGAAATTTTACTCCCCAAGTTTCTAACTCTTGGATGACTTCATAGCCTAATTTTCCAGTTTGATAAACGGCTTTTTGGTTGAGGATGCCGTCATTAGCAAGGGTAATTTCGCGAACGTACTGTTCTGGTGTAGAATGGCCGGGAATGACGGCAGTGTTTACACCGTCCATTCCCATGGCGATCGCGCCGCTTCTGCGAATATTTGCCTTTTCTAAAATCAGCACTTCGCTGTCAGGATTTGCCTGTTTAGCTTTGATACCAGCCATGGTGCCAGCCGTACCGCCACCAATTACAAGCACATCAGTTTTTATCCATTGAGTATTCACGTTAATTTCTCCTGGCTAATGACGCTACTTACCATCTTTCAAGACGATTTCTTTAATTTGGACGGGTTTAGGAATAAGTTGCAGTTTTTGGAAGGTATCAGCAATTTGTTGCTGTCCGGCAATCTCTTCATCGCTGAGGGGAAAAAAGCCATAGTTGCGTCGCTTTTCAGACACTTCTAACACGGAGGCTTCTATCCCTAATTGCGTCTCCAGAAATTTAGCAACTTCTACGGGATTGCCCGCCGCCCATCGATCTACCTTTTTCACTTCATCTAAAATGAGTTTCAAAATCTCAGGATGTTCGTCCACAAAACCCTTGCGGGCAAGATAGTAACCTCGATTGGCAGCGATTCCTGTTGCATCTGTTAGAAGTCTCGCGCCGGCGGATTTTTCTGCTGCGGCTAAGTACGGGTCCCAAATTGCCCAAGCATCGACATTTCCCCCTTCAAAAGCGGCGCGGGCTTCTGCTGGTTTGAGGAAAGCTGGGTTGATGTCGCTATATTGAAGTCCAGCGGCTTCTAAGGCTTTAACTAGGAGGTAATGTGTGTTAGAACCTTTGGCAAAAGCTACTTTTTTTCCTTTAAGATCGGCAACAGTTTTTATAGGTGAATCCTTGGGAACTAGGATACCTTCGGACTTAGGATTTGCAGTTTCGTAAGCAACATAAACTAATGCGGTTCCCGCAGTTTGAGCAAAAACTGGCGGTCCTTCTCCTGTGTACCCAAAGTCAATACTGCCTGCGTTCATTCCTTCTAATAGAGGAGTCCCGGCAGGAAATTCTAGAAATTTTACAGAAGATTTGGAGGCTGCTAAGGCTTTTTCTAAGTCACCTTTGGTTTTGAGGGCGTTGAGAACGGTAGCAGATTTTTGGTAGCCGATGCTAACTGTAACGCTTTTTGTAGGTGCCTAAGTGTTCGCAGTGGCTGTGTCCTGTGTGGTAGTAGCGGTAGGAGAACAAGCTGCCACTACCAAACTCAAGCCGAGTCCGGTTGCAAATAATAGGGCAAGACTGCGGGTTCTCTGAGAAAGGACAGTTTGATGGCAGTAGCTCAAAATGCCTAATATCTGAGTTGAGGCGAGCTTAATCAACATAGATGCCCACAAGAAAAGATTGAGAGTAACTTTATTGGCAGTATACTACTATATGTCGATAAGTTTATCGGAGTTAATAATTATTGATTTCGGTATCTGAAGATTTTGGGGTGCGATCGCCCGATGCTTAATTACCGATCGCCAGTCTCCGGCTTGCACCACTGCCCTCTGCACCTCCCTCCGAATCCGCGGTAACAGGCCCAGAACCCTTTGGGGGGGTGTCTGGGGTCAAAAAGGCGGGGTACAGTTTGGTCGATTGATGGGTGAGGGCAAACAAGCACCGGCGAGACACGGCATAAATTTTGCCTTGATGATTGCGATCGCCAAGTAACACTCCCATATCCACCATCGTCACTCCAGCCTATATTCAGCAATTTGAAGTTGTCACAGTCATGACGGATACCCGTACTGCTGATACCCAGGGAGATGTGTTGGGTAAACAAGTCGGTGACTAGGTTTTCCAGAATGCTTTGCAACCACTCAAGAGTTAGTTGTTCGGGCTACTTGAGATTCACGGAGGAACGATCGACTGCGTAAGCACACTTGTGTGTCACCGCACTTTTACCGGAAATTTGGGTAAAAGCCCCTTCTTCAGTGGCCGGCTTTAATTAGAGTCGTAAAGTGTAAAAATTATTTAAACAATTCGTTTTATAGGCACAATAATCTATAACTGTGATACGATAATTCCCTGATTCTATTAGAGTTCGCGTTGCGCTCGGCCCTCGGGGTGCATCTCACTTTGGCAAATACATCAAATTGAAAGTTGACCGTTGAGATGCAGCACAGCGAAGAGCAAGGATAGAAGAAACGTTCTCAATATTCCTTTGCGCTCCCGATATTTTTATCATTAATCCAATGGGTTTAATTGTTGATTAAACTGTTTCCGAACCAATCGAACTTATGGATTCTTCTTTGTAGTATTGGTAATTGATTATTCGGCAGCGATGGCTCTCTAAATAATTGCAAAACCTTTTAAATGCTTGACAGTTAAAGTCTTTAAATAAATTTATAACTTCATCCAAATTGCCTTGCCATAACATATTTTCTGCTGATTTTAATCGTTTTATTGAACCCTCTACCTTGTAGAGATTTTCTTTCAGATGATACCAATCTAAGATTTATTGTCTTTGTTCATTATCTCCAATTTCTTTAAATATGTTCCAAATCCCGGCATGACCATCTCAAGGGCAATACATAGGGTGTAGTAATTTTTGGCTATTAGTCCCATCAATTAAATCTTGATTATTTTGAAAAAAGGCTCCCGAATAAACATTATCTAAACACACGGCTTTATAGTCTTTCCAGTAACAACCCTCACCCTTGGTTTCGTTGCATAGTCTGACTTTCCCGCAATTCAATGTGATTTCTTTGACTCCTTCTTTAGAGGTAGGCAATTCAAATCCTTGTCTCTTGACTAATATGAGTAATGTACTCTGAGAAATTTTAATCCCAGTAAATTTTTCCAAATCTTTTTCTGCCATTTGATAAGATTCGTTGGCACTGATTAAAAGATAGCCTTTTTCCATCAGTGGACTAAATTGACTGTAAGCTTTTAAGCCAAAATATTTTGCCTGATTGTCTGTAATGTCGAGCGAGCCGACTATTGATTTTATTTTTCGGGTTTTTCCTGTTTGAATTCCTGATACTGCTGAAAAAAAAAGCTCCCTAGTTCAGAACCAACTTCTGATAACATTTTCTGACGGACTGATTTTTCTATCGTTTCAAAACTTTTTCACTCGGTTGGATCTGTATTTGTGTAAATAATTTTTGCCGCTTTTAAGTAGGCTTTTAGCTGTTGTTGGTCTGATGGTGTCATGTTATTTACCTCATCTTTATTTGAGGATTTTACTAGCTTTTTTCTTTTAACTCTTTTGTGACACATTCGCATTCATTGAGATGCACCAGGCGCTCGCCAGCTCCTTAATGCGCTATATATAGTGTCACTGCGTAAGTTTTGACAGAATAAAATATTGTGGCAGTTATTGAGAATGGTGTAACCTTTTAGATTAAACTTATCTCATCAAAAAGATTGATGCAAGCGGTACAAAACCCTATGGCTCCGTATCGCTGGTATTAAAATTATATTGCTGTTCTAATAAGTTGTGTCGCATGGCAATAAAAAATACAAACTCAAAGCAATCGCCCGCAAAAAACATTGCCTAAGTTCAGAATTTTTCTCAAATGGCTTAACATGGACGGCTTAAGTATGATTCCGAAACAGTTGAACATCCTAGCTGTTACTTTACTGATGGTTTCTTTAAGAGGCGTCGTTTTAATTAAAGCAGAGAATTTTACCCTTGAACCCATACAGTCTAGTGACTGAATAGTGACGTACTCCACACACTCCCCTTCGAGTGAGTGTGGGCTTCTCAACGACTCCTCTATGAGGACATTAATTGAGCTTTGAGGGCGTGAGTCCCACGCGCCTTTATGTTTATAGCCGCGTTCAAATCCCTGCACAAACTTGTATGGCATACCGGGCAATTGTGCATTCTTTGGGATAGCCGCTTTTTTAACTTTGTGACCGCAGTTAGAGCATTCTTGGCTTGTGCCGTTCGGATTTACAGTTATTACTTTCTCTCCCAGCATTTTCGGCTTTGTTTGAAAGTATGATGATCAACTGTTCCCACCCAGCATCATTAATACTTTTAGCCAGTTGAGTTTTAACGAGTCCTTTGATAAGCTGTCGCGCATTTAAATTGTATATTCAGGGCGGGCGGGACACCCCACAAGACTTTGATTTTTTTTGACATAGAATTTAAATGCCGCAACAGCTTATTCAACTTTTCCACAGCTATGACATCGTACTTATCGAGCAGCGTTCTCGCTGTCTTAAAGTGGAAGTCTTTACGAGTATCCGCAACTTTTTTGTGCTGGATAGCTAGTTTTTTAATAGCTTTCTTGCGACGGTTAGAACCTTTTTTTCTACGAGAAACACGACGTTGCGCTGATTTCAATTTACGTTCAGCTTTACGTAGATGTTTTGGCGCGTTAATTCTCGAACCATCCGAAGCAACATATAAATCCATTAAGCCTACATCAATACCAACAATATTGTCAGAGTTAAAATCCGGTTTGATTGTGGGAACCGTTTGGTCATCAAGACTTAGGGTTACATAATAACCATCTGCTTTTTTGGTGACAGATACGGTCTTGATATCAAACCCTACAGGTATTGGACGGTGAACAATTACCTTAACCTCCCCAATTTTTGACAGTGTGATTTTGTTGTTAGCAAAATGATGTCTCTGGAATTGAGGGTACGTAAATGTTTTGTATTGCCCCACGCCTTTAAATCTAGGTCTACCAGATTTCTTTCCATTACTATCACCTTTTAACCATCGTTCAAAAGTTATCTCTACTTTCTTAGGGACTTCCTGCAATACTTGAGAGTGAATCTCTTTATACCAAGGTCTATCTACTTTAAGTTGGGTGAGAGATGCCTTTTGACTATAATAGTTAGGCTGCTCTTTTAACTCTGGTATCTGGCAAATTAAGAGACATCTATCTAGAGAAAAACGATTTTGCCCATACCAATCAAACCTTTGAGTAAGTAGATAATTATTGACAACGCAGCATTTCGAGCGTTCGAGCGATTTTTTCTACTTGCTATGAAAGTTGTTTAATTTTGTACTGGTATGAAGCTCTCCTTGCTATCTTTTGTTTTCGACATACAAATAGTATAACCTCAATGCAAAGACGTTATGTAGGCATTGATGAAAAACAAAGCATTAAATTTGAGAAGCTCCGAGCGTAGATTAAACAAACTACGCTTATACTCGTCTCAAAATGATAAAACCATGACTCATGTAATCGAAGATTTTATAGATTCCCTATGAGTGTTAAAAATGGCGATTCCTCATCGACCCACCGGGGAAGTCAATCCTACGGATTGAATCGGTTGTGGGTCAATTCGTCATCGCCCAAAAATTCATCTCATCGCCTCCCTTTGGCTAGGCGAGAGGCTTCTTTTTGTTTCAGCTAAAAAGGCTGGTAGGTCATACGGATACGGTTTTACGCATAAGCTTCATACTGAGTGCGATCGCGTTAAGTTAAATTTATCCTCAAAGCTTTGCTAGGTAAGGCTTTAAGATTATTTACATCTGCTTGCGCTGTTGAGCAACTTGCTCAACAGGGGGCAATTGCCTTGAAATCCCAGCCAGCTATGATTTAGGAAACCAGAAAACTAAATATTTGGGACACTAAGTACGGAAGAGCCGAATAATCAGGTATTATTTCTCAGCGATCGACGTAATGTAAGGTAGCTTTCAAGTTTTGGGCGTTCGGCAACTCAAATATAAACTTATGTAACGATTTACCGCAATTCGCATAAAAACCTCAAGGTACTCCCAATAGATAGTTAAGGGCGTATTCAACCAACTATTTTCCGGAGTAACATGACTGAACTTAACATCGGGGCATTGACTGGCAGCACAAGCTACACCTGTAGTGTAAATACTACAAGTGTTACAGTCAAATCGCTGCTAAATTCTCAATATTAATGGGAATTTGTAAAGTTTTTTTACAAAACAGACGATTGGCGTAAAAAGTAAGGCTTCGCTTAAGCAGACAGATTGTAGGCCAGAATCGCAGATGATCGACAGACCAGGTAGCTAGTAGGGCGTAAAAGCGAGGCTTACGGCTGGCTACGCCTACGCGCATTCCTGCTAGTTGCTTTTTGTAAACCTAAGTTTATTTATCGGGGTGCAAATGTCTAATATTGAAATCGGTAGTCTCAAAGATAACTATTTCTATATCGGTTCCACTGGTAAAACAGAGCCTACAGATACCTATTTTTTTAGTCTCCCCAGTATGGGTAGTGCCCGAATCTCTGCGGTCGGTTTTAGCGGTGATATCAATATGGAACTGCGGGACAAAGAAGGGAGGCTAATCAAAAGTATTTCAACTAGCGACAAAATTACGGGAATTCTTAGCATCGATAATTTAGGGGTGGCGGACTATATTTTAAATGTTTCTCCGGTTTCGGGCAACACAAACTATCAAGTCAGTCTCACTCCAGATGGTAAAGTCGATCCGTTAACGGGTATGGGGGTTGAGGCTGGGTTTTTCACCACAGATCAAAAAGGTGAAGTCGGCTTTGATTTCCTCCACGATGGTGGCAGATATAAAGGTGAACTAGCTATTTTCAGTCTCGATGGTATGGAGAATTTTACTTCAGATTTTAAAGAATTTGTTAAGGAAGCTGCAAAGCGGGCACTGAGTGATTCTGTATTAGGTCATATCGTGATTTCTGAATCCACAGAGGGTGCAAATCCAGAATTTAGGGGCAGTTTGGGAGATAAAAATTATAATAATGAACCCTATAAGGGCATCAAGACATTTACCATGACTCCCGGAAAGGCTTTTGCTGTGATGTTGGTGCCCAATGGTAAGGTGCAAGAGGTTTTTGACAATCCTGACATTGGTAGAGATAAGCGTCCGCTGTTTTCATTATCTAGCCACAACCCAAATGATGCCTGGCTGTACGGTCAAATAGCAGATGTTACTGGTGCTGGCAAGGCATTTCCCATAGAGGATCAGCGGGTTGATATGGGTTCAGATAAAGACTATCAGGATATCATTTTCCAGTTGACGGGTGCAACAGGTAAAGCGGTTTTGCTGAAAGAAGTCATTAATCCAGCTAAGGATTGGACTACTTCTGAAGGTGGGAATAAATTAATCGATTTTCTCACATTAACCCCACCAGAAAATACACCGCCGCAAGACTTACAATTTGATTTAAGATTGATTTATACAAGAGGTGAAACGATTGAGTTGATAAGTGCAAAGGTGGCTGATACTAATGGAGTAATTGATATAGCCAAAATAGATTTATCCCTGCGACAAGAAGGCGGTCAGTGGACTAATTTAGAAGGTGCGACGAATTTTATAGCCGATAATCAGGGGTTTGCAACTTTTAGTTATTCTCTACCTGCTTTAGCGACAGGGACTTATGAATTAAAGGCGATCGCCTATGATCGAGAAGGCGCTACTAGCAATACGGTACTCAAAAGCTTTACTGTCCAGGAGGCTACAGTTACACCAACTCCGACACCAACTCCAATACCGACTCCGACACCAACTCCAATACCGACTCCGACACCAACTCCAATACCGACTCCAACGCCAACTCCAACACCCACTCCAACGCCAACTCCAACACCCACTCCAACAAATACAGCACCAAAAGACTTGCAGTTTGATGCTTTAACTGCTTACCCAGTGGGAGAAAAAATCAGTTTTACGGATGGCAAAGTTTACGATGCAGACGGTGTTACTAACCTCACAAAAGTAGAATTTTCGCAAAGGATGGAAGGCGGAGAATGGGTGAAGGTTAGTAATGCTGAAACTTTCACTGCTGATAGTCAAGGGTGGGGAACTTTTAGCTATTCTTTGTCTGATTTAAGTGCAGGAAAGTACGAGGTAAAGGCGATCGCCTACGATCGAGAAGGCGCTACTAGCAATACGGTACTCAAAAGCTTTACTGTCCAGGAGGCTACAGTTACACCAACACCGACACCGACTCCAACACCGACACCGACTCCCACACCAACGCCGATTAACCAATCGCCAGAAAATTTGCAATTTAGCCTACTAACTACTTATAAACCAAATGAGGCAATTCAGTTAACAAATGCCAAAATTTTTGATGCTAATGGAGCCAATAATTTAGCTAAAATAGATTTCTGGTTGCAGAAAGAGGGGGGAGAATGGACAGATATTAGTGACGCTACTAATTTCACTCCCGACAGTTTAAACAATGGTTGGGCAACTTTTAATTATACTTTGAATGGGTTGGCGGCGGGTAAATACCAGTTGAAGGCGATCGCCTACGATCAAGCAGGTGCAGCCAGCAATGAAGTGCTACGCAATTTGTTAATCAATAGTGCACCGGGCGATTTACAATTTAGAATTTTACCTCTATATACCAAGGGTGAAAAAATTAGTTTTAGTGGCGCTAAGGTTTTTGATACTGAAGGAGTCAGCGATATTGCTAAAGTCGATTTCTGGTTTCAAAAAGAAGCTGGTGAGAAAATTGAAATCGCTAAAGATGTTACTGAGTTTACCAGTGACAGCGATGGGTTTGGCCGATTTAACTTTAGTGATAATTTGAGCAGTTTAGCACCGGGTCGTTATCAATTGTCGGCGATCGCTTATGACAAAGCAGGTAGTGCTAGTCCAGTAGCGAGTGAAAAATTTGCTCTAATTAGCGATCCGGGTGCAGATGGGTTGTCTGATGAAGTCAGATTGGCGATCGTCGGTGCTGCAAATCTCGACAGCTACCCACCTGAAGCTTTAGCTGAAACAAAGGAATGGGTTGTTTGGGTAACGCCTGGACAGTCTTCACAGCAGTTAGCAGCTAGTATTGGTGCGATCGATCAGGGGGAAACGGGTCACATTCCTAACACATTTATCTGGAAATTTCCAGAGGGAAGGGATGTTAAAGATGTGGCGGATCAGCTAACAACAATTTCGGGAGTAGAATATGCTTATCCACAGGTTCCTGTCAGATTAAGGTTGTTGTACGAACCGCCGCAGGAAAATTTATACAGCCATCAGTGGAATTTACAGAATGCGAATGTCCCCGCTGCTTGGGACGTTATTAATCCTGCAACTTCCGAAACAGTGCGGGGGAGAGACGTAGTTATTGCCATTGTTGATGATGGTTTACAATACATTCACCCAGATTTACAAAGTCAGTACAACGCTAGTTTGAGTTGGGATTTTACTGATAAAGATACAGATCCATCGCCGACTTCTACAGTTAGCTTTAATGCCGATCTTTCCAAACCAACCGTCAATAGTTTGTTTAGCATAGACTTCTCTCTGCCTGTTAATTTGACAGGCATGGTGACAGATGTTAATGCTACCTTCGATTTAAGTCAATCTCTGCCACCTAATTTACCCAAACCAGAAGAGTTACAAGTATCTCTGTACAGTCCTGATTCATCTGCTTTCAGCCTTTTTTATCGGCGTGCTTCCTATGGCATAGGAGCCCGGTGGCCCGGTATGGAGGATTTAAAATTCTCCCAAAATGCCGAAATTCAGTTCAGTGGAAATAGCTCCCAAAGGTTCAATCTAAAAAATCAATTTAATGGTATTTATGCGGGTGGGAATTGGAAATTACAAATTGTTAATCCCAACCCAAATGAGTATGATGAGCAGGAAATGCGCCAGCTTAGTGAAGAACTTCTAAAACGCTGGACATTACAAATTAAAACTGCTAACCCTCACGGTACCGCAGTCGCAGGAATTGCAGCAGGAAGTGAAAACGGTCAAGGGATTATCGGTGTGGCTCCTGAAGCAAAATTAGCAGGGCTGCGGCTATTTGGTAACACTGATCCACTCAATTATAACGTTGATCTGTTGGGTAAACAGGTTGCTGATGCTTTGTTTGACCCCAATCGTAACCAGTCTATCGATATCTTGAACAACAGTTGGGGCCCTGAATACATGAGGCGGCAACCCTTAGCTCTGCAAGCCTTGGGAAGTGGAGTTAAAAAAGGTCGAAATGGACTGGGAAATATTAATGTATTTGGTGGCGGGAATGAGGGAACTCTGTACGGGAATGTCAATTACAATAGCTTTGCCAGTTCCCTCAATGCGATCGCTGTAGCAGCCATTGATAACCAAGGGAATCACGCCACTTATAGTACACCTGGCTCAGCAATTTTTATTTCAGCACCCTCCGACAGCGGCAATCCTAATAACTTAAACTTAAAACCGATTACAACGACAACTATTTCAAAAAATGGATCTTCTTATCCTTCTTATGCTCCCGATTTTGGCGGGACTTCTGCGGCTGCGCCTTTGGTTTCTGGAGTGATTGCTTTGATGTTGGAAGCTAATCCTAACCTAACCATGCGCGACGTAGAGCACATTTTGGCAAAGACGGCTCAAAGAAACGATCCCAATGGTACAGATACGGAAGGGAAACCAAAATGGATACAGAATAAAGCCGGACTTTGGGTAAGTTATGAATATGGCTTTGGGGTGATCGATGCCGCCGCTGCAGTGAATGCTGCTGTTAATTGGGCATCAGTCGGAAAGCAAGTTTCAGCGAGTTCTGACTTGCAGAATGTGATTAAAGCGATTCCTAATGGCAACGCAACTGGAATCGAAGAAAAAACTACGATTAGCAAGAATATTATTGTTGAAAAAGCCGAAGTAATTCTTGATGTCAAACATTCCGATTGGCGCGACTTTACGGTGAAACTAATTTCGCCAAATGGCACTGAATCAGTTTTAGCAAATACCATACCTGACATCCTAAATTCCAATAATAGCGAAAAGGCTGTTCCCGATTCTGATCAGTGGAAATTTACCTCTATCCGAGACTGGGGAGAGTTATCAAAGGGTGAATGGAAGTTGCAGGTTATTGATAAGACTGGCAACCAATTTAAAGGAGATTGGAAGAGTTGGAAGCTGAATCTTTACGGATTAGAACTAGACGAGTCTTCCAATGTTGTTACTAATACAAAGGATAGCGGCCCAGGTAGTTTACGGGATGTTTTGAAGTGGGCCAATAGTAGTCCTGGCAAGGATACAGTCATCTTTAAGATTCCTCCCACCGATCCGGGCTACAATACCAGCACTAATGCTTTTACTATTCAACCTTTATCGGAACTGCCACATATTACTGATTCAGTAATTATTGATGGAACGACTCAGCCTGGATTTTCAGAGCGTCCAGTAATTGAATTAGATGGTAGTAAAGCAGGTTTAGTTGATGGTTTATATATTTCTGCTGGTAACAGTACAGTCAGAGGATTAACAATCAATCGTTTTGGTGTTGACGCTATCCGATTGATTGATAATGGTGGCAACATCATTGAAGGCAACTTCATGGGTACTGATGTAACTGGTACTCAAGATTTGGGCAACCGCTATAGTGGGATATCAGTTTGGACACCTAATAATATTATTGGTGGCCAAACTGTTAAAGCACGCAACATCATATCTGGCAATGATAATGTTGGCGTTTACATTACCGAGTCAAATGCTAATAACAACCTGATTCAAGGCAACTATATCGGTAGCGATGTTACTGGCACGAAAGATTTGGGCAATACAAATAATGGTGTTGCTATTTTGAACGCAAGTAATAACACAGTTGGCGGGACAACGGTTCAGGCTGGGAACTTGATATTCGGTAACGGTAAAAATGGTGTCTTTGTTAACGGTTCCGGTTCCACTGGCAATGCTATTTTATCTAATTCCATCTCCGGCAACGATCTCCTGGGCATCGGTTTTGGAAATAGTGGATTGACTGTGAATGATTTAGGAGATGGCGACACAGGCATTAACAATTTACAGAATTTCCCTGAGTTGACTTCCGCTATCTCTAGCAATGGAAATACAACTATTAAAGGAAAGATAAATAGCACTCCCAATACTACATTCAGAATAGAATTATTTTCTAACAAGGCTTTAGATGACTCTGGTTTTGGCAGTGGTGGTTTTGGTAATGGTAGTTTTGGCGGTGGCGGTTATGGAGAAGGAGAGAAGTTCCTTGGATTCCAGAATGTGACGACAGATAGCAGTGGTAATGCGACTGTCGCCGTTAACTTACCGTTGGCTGTACCCCTTGGTCAATTTATTACTGCTACTGCCACTGATCCTGAGAATAACACTTCGGAGTTTTCTCAGATCCTTGAAGTCAAAGGAAATTCCGATCCCAAGCTTGAGTGGGTACGCCAGTTTGGTACTTCCCTTCAGGAGACTGGTAGGGATATTGCTACTGATAGTGCAGGAAATGTTTATATGGTTGGTGTGACAGGGGAGGGCGATCCTACTTTCGGTAACTGGGATACTTTATTCACCAAGTATGACAGTAATGGCAACCTACTTTGGCAGAAACAATTAGCTGACCCTGCAACAGATGGTAGTCTAGGAATGAAAATTGACGCAGCCAATAATGTTTATATTGTTGGATACACTACTACCAGTTCTCATGCCGATGCTTATATCTATAAGTATGACAGCAATGGTAATGAACTCTGGAAGAAAGTATTTAGCAGTCAAGAGACTTTTACGGATATGGGCGACTACGCTACGGGAGTGGGTCTTGATAATGCAGGTAACATCTATGTTGCGGGTAATACTTGGGGTTCATTCGATCCTACAAAAGCATTGCCAAAGATACCTCATCAAGATGGCTTTATCGCTAAATATGACACTAATGGCAATCAGGTTTGGGTTAAAGATTTTGGCACACTGGAAGACGAAAATGTGCGCGCAGTAACTACTGATAATGCTGGCAATAGCTACATTGTAGGACATACTCGCGGGAGTTTGGGAGTCCGTGTGGATGGAACAGACGCCTTCATCGCTAAATATGATACTAATGGCAACCAAGTTTGGCTGCGTCAGTTTGGTACATTAGCCTCCGACGGTGCTTATGGAGTAACACTTGATAATGGTGGCAATATTTATGTCACTGGACAAACTAGAGGCAACTTGAACGGTAATCAAAATAGCGGTGGGTCGGATAATTTTGTAATTAAGTACGCTCCGAACGGTAATCAGCTTTGGACGAATCAATTTGGGACTGTTGGCGATGATAATACTACTGGAATTGGCTTAGATAAAAATGGGGATATATATGTTGCAGGCTTGACTAAAGGTTCTTTGAGTGGTAGCACGAATGCAGGAGATTATGACATTTTTGTAACCAAGTTAGATAGCAGCGGAGTTCGTTTGTGGAGCCAACAGCTAGGCTATGCTGGTGAAGATACTGCATACAAGCTATTAATTAATAATGCTGACAATAATATCTATATAACTGGCAGTATTAGCGGTTCTTTGGAAGGTCAACCCTATGCAGGTTCTACTGATGCTGTTCTAATTAAATATAAGATTGGTTAAATAATAGGCAACCAAGGTTATATCCGATCGCACGATCGGGCAATTTCATTATCCAATCCGGTTGATTTTACCCGTTACCGACACTCAGGGTACGGCCCCGTGCCATTTTCCTACAATTAATCGGCTTATGGTTACATCTTCAGCTCATTATCTTGTAAGATTAGCTCAACATTTTGATTCATAACCCTTTTATATTTTCCTTCCTCGTGAGCCATAAAACAAAAGCAAAAATATTCTGTATTCTATTTTACATTGGTGGATTTCCCACATTGGCAACTGCCCAAATTGTCCCCGATCGCACTCTACCCAACAATTCCACAGTCACCCCTGACCGCAACACCTTCACCATTGAAGGTGGCACAGAAGCTGGCCAGAACCTGTTCCATAGCTTTCGAGAATTTTCAGTCCCCACCGGTGGCGAAGCGTTTTTCAACAACGCTAATACGATTCAAAATATCTTCACTCGCGTCACAGGTGGGTCAATTTCTAACATTGATGGCTTAATCCGAACCAACAGCACCGTTAACCTATTTCTCCTCAACCCCAACGGCATTATTTTTGGCCCAAATGCCAGCCTGAATATCGGCGGTTCGTTTCTAGCCACTACAGCCAATAGCATCAACTTCGCTGACGGCACATCATTCAGTGCCACCAATCCCCAAGCAAATCCTCTGCTAACTATCAGCATTCCCACTAGCTTGCAATTTGGCTCGAATCCCGGTCAAATTGTCAATCAATCTGGGGCAGAAACTGCCCAGAAAGACAGCGGCCAAGGAAATGAGCAGCCCGTAGGTTTAGAAGTTTCACCCGGTCAAACTTTAGCGCTAGTGGGCGGCGACTTAGTGCTTCCCGGTGGCTTTTTGACAGCACCCGGAGGCAGAATTGAACTTGGCAGTGTCGGTGCTAACAGTTTAGTTAGCCTGACTTTCAATGACTCAGGTTTCGCTTTGGGATATACAGGTGTCCAGAACTTCCAAGATATTCAACTATCACAGGGCGCGGCTGTAGATGCTAGCGGTGAGGGTGGCGGGACGATTCAAGTACAGGGAGGGCGGGTAGTGTTGACGGAGGACTCAGGAATTATTTCTAAGACTTTCGGAAGCCAAGACGGAGGTACAGTCTCTATCCAAGCAGCACATTTCATCGCTGAAGGTGGCGGTTATGTAGATACAACGACCTACGGTTCTGGTCGAGGGGGCAATTTATCCGTCACCGCGACAGATTCCATAGAACTCAGTGGAACTAATCCTGATGGCACTTTGTCCAGCGGTTTCTTTGCTCAAGTTAATGTACAAGAAGGGCAAACTTTGCCAGCGACCGGAAATGCAGGAGATTTGACGATCGCCACTGGTCGATTAATTCTGCGAGATGGGGCACAGGTAGCCTCAAATACTTTTTCTGAGGGTGCAGGGGGAAGATTAACTGTCACTGCTTCCGAGTCTGTAGAAGTGATTGGGCGATCGGCAAACGGTCTGATTCCTAGTGCCTTGCTAACTCAAGCTGAATCTGGTTCTTCTGGCAATTCACAAGATTTAACCATTTCTACCAGAGAGTTGATTTTGCGAGATGGAGGTGAAATTTCATCTTCCACCAAAAGTGAAAGTCGTGGAAACGCAGGGAATGTCTTAATTCAAGCTTCGGAAGTGGTGGAATTGAACGGAGGCAGTCAAGATGAAAACGGTATGTTTAGACCTAGTAGTATTGCTGCTAGAACTGAGACTGACGGCTCAGCAGGCAATTTAACTATAGAAACTGCACAGTTGAGTATTCGAGATGGGGCAGAAGTATCGGCTCTGACTGTGGGTAATGGGCGCGGTGGCAATATCAGTATTGAAACAGAACGCTTAATCGCTCAAAATGGCGGTCAGGTATTAGCAACAACTCAAGGTAGCGGGCAAGCAGGGACTTTAACTGTAAATGCCAGAGAATCTGTCGAACTCACTGGAACGGATATAAATGGGTCTCCCAGTGGCTTGTTCACGCAGTCCACAGGGAAAGCAACGGACTCGGATGCTGGCAATGCAGATAACTTGACAGTAACAACGAGGCAGTTAATGGTTCGGGATGGAGCCGCGATATCAGCAGATACTTTTGCAGGTGGAA
>NZ_JANMZH010000803.1:0-18906 GCF_031383065.1 Microcoleus sp. OTE_8_concoct_300
TTGCTTCTAAATTTTGGGTCATGGCTTTAGTGCGATCGGTTGTTAATGTCAATTATAAAAGCATTACCATCGGATTTGTTATGATATAATCATACCAGATATCGCTCCTGTAAATCGGGTAGATTGTATGAAAGCAATTAAAGTGATGGCAACGATAGACGATCGAGGACAATTGTGCGTTGGTGAACCGCTCAAGTTATATCGCAACAGGCGAGCCGAAGTAATTGTGCTGGTTTCCGAAGTAACAGAAATTAATAAAGAGAAGCAATCTCATGAAGCCAACCACCAAACCACGCAACTAGAAGACTACTTCAACTTCCTCAGACCAGATGATATTCGGCTCAAAGGTTCTCGGATCGGCATCGAAACCATTCTCTATGAATACCTGTTTCGCGCTCGAACTGCCGAAGAAATTGCAAACATTTATACATCGCTCACCCTCGAACAAGTTTATGCGACCATTTTGTACTACCTGCACAACAAAGAAGCAGTTGGTCAGTACATAACCGAATGGTTGGAATGGGGCGAAGAAATGCGAGAAGAACAAACTCGTAATCCTCCTCCAGTGACAGAAAAACTTCGCAAATTTAAAGCAGAAAGAGAGGCAAGGAGCAAAGCTGATGCCAATCCAGTATCTCTTTGATGAAAATGTCGATCCTGCGTATGTTAACCAAATTCGCAGGCGCAATCCCGATATGGTTGTTCTAGCAGTGGGAGAACTAACAGCACCTTCTAAAGGGACTCTCGATCCAGAAATTCTTATTTGGTGCGAAATCCACAATTTCATTCTTGTTACCAACAACCGCCGCTCTATGCCCGTTCATTTAACAGAGCATTTAGAGCAAAATTGCCATGTTCCAGGAATCTTTATCCTGAATACCAAGCTGAGTATCGGTCAAAATATTGAACTACTGCTTCTGATTTATGAAGCATCATTTGATAATGAGTACCAAGATAGAATTTACAATTTACCAGTGCTATAATTTCTCATGCAGCTCCAACATTTACAAAATTCCCCAAAGTCTTAAGGAAAATAAACATACTTTTGTCCCAACTTATGCACACAATAGCTAAAAAGAGTAACTGAACTAAAAACTAACAGCAATGTCACAAGATACGATCGAGTCAATTCTTCATGAAAAACGCCTATTTCAGCCGCCCGCTGAATTCTCTCAAAAAGCTCACATCAAAAGCCTAGAAGAGTACCAAGCCCTCTACGACAAAGCCAAAGCTGACCCCCAAGCCTTCTGGGCAGAACTCGCCGCCCAAGAATTAGACTGGTTCCAAAACTGGGATACGGTGCTCGACTGGCAGCCGCCTTTTGCTAAATGGTTTGTCAATGGCAAAATTAACATTTCTTACAATTGTCTCGATCGCCACTTAACCACTTGGCGCAAAAATAAAGCCGCCCTGATTTGGGAAGGCGAACCCGGAGACTCCCGCACCCTCACCTACGCGCAACTCCACCGCGAAGTCTGCCAAATGGCGAACGTCATCAAACAATTGGGAGTCCAAAAAGGCGATCGCGTCGGCATTTATATGCCCATGATTCCCGAAGCTGCGATCGCCATGCTAGCCTGCGCCAGAATCGGTGCAGTACACAGCGTAGTTTTTGGCGGTTTTAGTGCAGAAGCTTTGCGCGATCGGCTTAACGACGGCCAAGCAAAACTCGTCATCACCGCTGACGGTGGCTTCCGCAAAGATGCAGCAGTTGGCCTCAAAGAACAAGTAGACAAAGCCCTCGCCAACAACGTCACACCCAGCGTTACCAACGTTATCGTCGTCCAGCGTACCAAACAGCAAGTGCACATGGAACCCGGGCGCGATCTTTGGTGGCACGACTTGCAAAAAGACGCCTCCGCCGACTGCCCCGCCGAACCAATGGACAGCGAAGATATGCTGTTCGTACTCTACACTTCGGGAAGTACCGGCAAACCCAAAGGAGTTGTCCACACCACAGGTGGCTACAACCTTTTCACCCACATGACAACCAAGTGGATATTCGACCTTCAGGATACCGATGTCTACTGGTGCACCGCAGACGTAGGCTGGATTACAGGCCACAGTTACATAGTCTACGGCCCGCTTTCCAACGGCGCGACCACAATCATGTACGAAGGTGCGCCCCGCGCGTCGAACCCAGGCTGTTTTTGGGATGTGATCGAAAAATACGGCGTCACTGTTTTCTACACTGCACCCACTGCGATCAGAACATTCATGAAAATGGGCGAACACTTGCCCAACGCGCGCAATTTGTCCTCTTTACGATTGTTAGGAACCGTCGGCGAACCGATCAATCCTGAAGCTTGGATGTGGTATCAGCGCGTAATTGGCAACTCGAATTGTCCGATCGTCGATACTTGGTGGCAAACAGAAACCGGGGGAATTATGATTACCGCTTTGCCCGGTGCAATTCCTACAAAACCTGGTTCTGCAACCCTACCGTTCCCGGGAATTGTGGTCGATGTTGTTGACCAAGATGGCGAACCCGTAACTAACGAAAGTGGCGGTTATTTAGTGGTGAAACATCCTTGGCCGGGAATGATGCGTACACTTTACAACGATCCCGATCGTTTTCGCCGCACTTATTGGGAATATTTGCACCCGAAAGATGGCGAATTTCTGTACTTTGCAGGGGACGGCGCGCACAAGGACAAAGACGGTTATTTCTGGGTAATGGGCCGGGTTGACGATGTAATTAATGTGGCCGGACACCGACTCGGCACAATGGAAGTTGAGTCAGCTTTGGTATCGCATCCAGCGGTGGCGGAAGCTGCGGTTGTTGGTAAACCGGATGAGATTAAAGGTGAGGAAATTGTGGCTTTTGTCACGCTGGACAACTCGCAGCAACCTAGCGATGAATTGGCGTCTGAGTTGAAGCAGCACGTTGTTAAGGAAATTGGGGCGATCGCCCGTCCTGGCGAAATTCGATTTACTGATGCTTTGCCGAAGACTCGAAGCGGGAAGATTATGCGGCGTTTGCTGCGTTCTTTGGCTGCGGGACAAGAGGTTTCTGGGGATACTTCGACTTTGGAAGACCGGACGGTTTTGGATAAGTTGCGGGGCGGTGCGTAGGGGTGGGCAACCGCAGATTTTAGCTGATTAACGCGGATGAACGCAGATATAATTACATTAGCGTTCATCTGTGATTTAATTGTTCGGTCTAATTGAAATCGGGTGCATCCCAATTTTGTAAGGGTTCTCGCATTCCGGGAGATAATTTATTAGTTATAAGCACAGACTTACTGCGGGAATGCGAGAGCCACTACGAATATATTTGCAAAAATGAGATACACCAATTGAAATCTTGCACAATAGCCAGAAACCTGGTTTCTTTGGGTTTATTGACAATGATGCAATATTTACGGCAATGTAGAGTGTAGGAATGTTAGAAAACCCTGAAAATAAAGTTTGGCTTGATGCAGACACAATCGTTGCTACTAGCGATCGGCAAGCTGCTATTCGTCGCTGCCGTGAGTTGGCAGAGTATAATGAATTAAGAGGGGAGGGGCGCTGCACTTTCTGCGGTGTCATTCTCAATAAGAGTGGTAAGTCATACCGCTGTATTTTTGAACGGGAGATAGAGGAATGAGTCAGATGTGGACTGAAGAGCAAATCAGACAAATAATCCCAGATATTGATTCACAGTTAGACGACAGCGATATTCCAACGGTGATTATTAAGGGTGAAGGTAGCAGTATTTTTCTCCAGTTTGAGAACCGTCGCGAGATTGAATTTTTGATTGCCCAATTATCTAACCTACTGATTCATCACGAGGAATTAGATATGGGAGTTACTGTTAAGGGGTATGTGACAACATTTGGTGAGTGTAGCTCTCAATAGGCTGCAACACTACTTCTGAAAGAAATTTGTGATGCGATCGGCTGCATACTACAGTTAGGCGATCGCTCTTGTGCTATCCAAGATTCACGGATATACTAAAAACAGCTTATTTACCGCGCCACAAATGAACCGCATCGGGGTTAATTTCCGATCTTACTTGCAGCCACTCGTCTAACAAGTAGTTATCATCGACTGTTTCTGAATGCTGTTCGTCTTTGAGAATTGCCAAGACGTGAACTCCAGAGGGATAGTTGAGATGACGGATTTCTGGGTCATACCCCAAGTCTTGAATTTTTGCTAAAATGCGATCGACAGCACCGGCAACTGTAAGATCGACGGCAAGAATAATTTGACCGAGTTTAGCACCCGGTTTTACACATTCCAGAACAGCCATTATTCTTTCTCTTTGTAGTTGCGGTTTAAGATAATTGCATCATAATTTGCTATTATATAACCATGAAGTCTAATATTACTCGTGGTGTTCTATGCCTGCTTTAGACCTGTACCACAATACAGTTAAAAAATCTCTCCTCAATGATGGGTGGATAATTACTCACGATCCTCTGCATCTGCAATGGGGAAAAAAAGATATGTATGTGGATCTGGGAGCAAAACAGGTGCTGGCAGCAGAACGAGGAGAACAAAAAATTGCTGTGGAAGTCAAAAGCTTTGTCAGCGATTCAGAAATGCAGGACTTGAGAGAGGCGATCGGACAATTTACTATTTATCGATCTGTGCTTCAGAGAACTTATCCAGAACATACGCTTTATCTGGCTGTTCGCGATATCACCTATGAATCTCTATTTGAAGAACCGATCGGTCAATTAATGATTGAAGATGAAAAGCTCAAGCTGATTGTATTCGACCCAAATCAAGAGGCGATCGTAAAATGGATACTTTAGCTAACTTTAGAACCACCATTAAAACAGTTCTGGAACCTTACACAAAAATTCCTTACTCTCATGGCGATATAATTTGTAAAGCCGTGTTTGATGAAAAATCTGATTGTTACCTGCTAGTTACTTTAGGCTGGGATAAAGCCAAACGAATTCACGGCTGTTTGGTTCATATAGATATTATTAATGATAAGATTTGGGTACAGCGAGATGAGACAGAATACGGCGTGACGAAAGAACTTGTAGCTGCTGGAATTTCCAAGGATTCGATTGTTTTAGGTTTTCATCCCGCAGATGTCAGACCTCATACAGGTTATGCAGTTGTGTAGTTAATGAATTATTTGGCTCATCTATTCTTATCAGAAGGCACGCCAGAATCCCTGATTGGCAACCTCTTAGGAGATTTTGTCAAAGGAACGGCCCTCAACCTTTATCCCGAGGAAATTAGAAAGGGCATCGATTTGCACCGCAAGGTAGATAGCTACACGGACTCTCACGCAATAGTGCGATCGAGTAAAAGCCTTGTTTGCGCCGATAGACGCAGGTTTGCTGGAGTTTTGATTGACGTGTTTTACGACCACTTCTTGGCTAAAAATTGGCTGGAATATTCAGAAATTCCACTCCCCGATTTTTCTCGCCATGTCTATAAAGTCCTGCAAGACAATCGCGATATATTGCCTGAATCTCTCCAGCGCCTGCTGCCAACAATAATTGCCCGCGACTTGCTTTCATCTTATCAGGAAATTGCCGAAATCGGCATCACTATTACAAGAATGTCTGCCCGAATCAAGCGGACAAATAACTTGGCAAGCGGCATAGAAGATTTGACAGGTAACTATCAGCGCTTAGAATCTGATTTTCGGGATTTTTTCCCCGATTTGATAAAATACGCCACAGTTAACAAATATTAATACAAACAACAAAAATTACAGTTGCTATTGATAGCGAACTCGTGTAAAATTCAACCCATACCTGCATGAAATCTCAAGTGCAACAGGGTTGAAAATATGGCACCCAGAATTCCGAACCTGCAAGTAACTAAAGTAGTTGATGGCGACAGCATCAAAATTTCTCTCAACGGCAAAACCGAGTCTCTGCGACTGATTTGTGTCGATACAGAAGAAAGTCATTCTGGAGGCTCTAAACCTGTAACTGCGGCGGGGAAAGCAGCTTCGGAAATGGCTAAAAAATACTTCGCGACAGCAGATGGCGGACTTGCTCAAATTGACATAGAATTTGATACAGATGATTCGGTTGAAGTGGCTCTAGAAAAACACCGCGACAACTACGGGCGTCTCCTCTGTTACGTACATAAAGATGGAGAAAATTACAATCTCAAACTGATTGAAGAAGGCTGGAGTCCCTACTTTGTGAAATACGGGCGCTCCCGATTGTATCACCGACAAATGACTGAGGCAGAATCGGCAGCAAAAGCTTACAATCTGATGATTTGGAATCCGATTACCAATGCCAAAATTCCCTCTCGCAACTATGGTAATTTACTGCCTTGGTGGTCGATGCGAAGCTCGATTGTTGAAGAGTTTCGGTTGTCGGAAGCAACCGCAGGAGTGCTTTCTGTGAGATTGCACTACCCGAAAATCTTAGCGGCTTCTGAGAGAGCTAAATCTATTACTATTTTCTGCGATTTGCAGGCGGGAATTAATAAATGGATTGGCGGCAGCGCTCTGATTTATGCTGGATCAGTTTATCATAAATTAGATTTGTGGATACCGGATGCTGAAACTGATGAAATGGCTCCCTTGAAGCGGCTAATCGAGAAGCGTTATGCGGGCCTGGGACGCGGATATGTGTATGTCAGTGGGAAGGTAGAACAATACAAAGGGAAGCCTCAAATAGTTTTGAAGGATATCAAACAACTTTCAGATTTTCCCCGATAATGTCTCAACGAGAATTAATTTCATCGCTCCTTTTTGCTGCATCTAATTTTCTTAGGAAGTACGAGGGCGCAAATAGAGGGCGATCCTAAAAAACGATCGCCCTCTATTCAGCCCTGATATTCTATTTATCAAGATATATAGCAATCCTAAATCATTTGTGAATTTCTTACTCCCTCCCCAAGGCATCGGGGAGGGTTGGGGTGGGGTAAAAAATTTACGATTCATTTAGGATTGCTATACATGAAAATTATTGCTGCATTGAAGGAGTATCAAAAAATCGACATCCTAAGGGATTTGTGCGTGCAGATTGATTTTGAGGAGTTGTTAGAGGAGGAGAGTTAGGAGGTGTGCTATTCAATTCAGAGACGGTAACAGATTTAGAAATGTTAGGATTTTGCCCGAGATCGCTGGCAGAAGTGTTAGCAGCATTTGGTGACTCGGTACTTGTGCTATTCTGTGTTTCAGTTACATTTATCGGCGATTTGACAGTCATTTGTGCCTGACACGGATAGGCAGTCATAGCAGAAATTACAGCAAAGCCCATACACCAAACATACCCCGTTGATTTCATCATATTTCTCTCAACCTAAACTTTAAGAACTATTACTACTGCTTCTTCTAATAGATTAAGTTAGGAAAATTTATATTTCAAGCGTGTTTATGCGGATTTTTTTTAATTTAATAATTAGGTATCTTTATGTAGGAAAGACAGAATAAACTGAGAAATTACTACTAAATCCGGGTTAAAGATCCCCTTTCTGAAGGATGATATTGAAATCGCGTCTACACAAGCTTTTGTCCGCCTCCGCCGACTAAAGAATAAAGGGGATCTTTAACCCGGATTAGGTATTACTACTAACTGTAAAGCTTTAGTAAAGATAGCGGGTTTTTACTGAGAAAAAAATCTTAAAACCTCCCCCTGGGGTTTTAATCACTGTCTGCTGACGCCCACAGCAGCATTTTCGCTTAACAGGCAGGATGCCTGTTAAGCGAAAATTAAATTTTATTGTGGGTCGCTTAACAGGCAGGATGCCTGTTCCACAAAATTAAATTTTATTGTGGGCCGTTGCTGCGGGGCGGGTTCACCAAAATTGTTGGCAATTGGCGATCGATCAACTTTACCCGCCCCCACAGCATTACACTATTAAAAAGAGAAGGATGTTCTCAATACACCAACTGCGATCGGGTCGCTATCGGGAGTGTGACCAGGTTGAAAAATCAAGATCAATCCAGGAGTGACGCTGATATTATCATTCACCTGCCAGCGGTAGAATACCTCTACATGAGTAGTCGTTCCGGGTTGCCCGCCCTCACGCCCTAAACCCGTATCTAAAAAATCAGGAACGTTATTGCCTGTAGGTAAATTGCTGCTGACAATTTTAGGCGGTTGCCCGATATAAATTCCTCCTAAATTTCCTGTTTTAAACAAATCGGGAAAATTAACAAAAACCATATAATTGGTAGTTGCTACCGTACCAGATTTACCCGGAATGCGAGAATTAGTATAACCCGCCCAACCTCCCAGAGAAACTCGGGATGAAATGCGCCAATTTAAACTGGCTCCAACTGCATTTGTTTGCAGGGATGCTGACTTGTTTGTGCTGGGATTGATAGCAGTTAATTGGCTATCGCCAGCCAAACTAATCAGATTACCGTCCGGCGAATAATCGTTAACATAATAGACAGTAACATCAACTGGATCTGCTGGTGTCAGAGTTAGTTGTACACCCAATGTATTGTGTCCTGTAGACCCGTTAGAACTGACAAAAAACCCGGGAATGTTAGTAGAATAAACTGCTTGTAAACTGGCTCGCTTCGCAAATTGCCAGTCAATGCCGATGCCGCCTAAACCCAAACCAGTGTTCAAAATTGGGTTTCTTTGGGCGAAGGCAGAAAGGGGGCCCGAAGCTGCACTTTCTGCCCGATTCGGCCCTCTAAAACCGGTAATCATGTTAACTCCTGCTGTTCCTGCAAACACTGCCAATTTGTCGCCGACAAGAACGCGGTAGTTGAGGTCGCTGACAGTTAATCCAGAAGTTTCGCCTAAATTATAAGCAACGTTTACGTCTTCGGTTAATTGTGGTGAATTGCTTCCTTTCTGGTTGTAAAAACCGATTAACAAGTTACTGCGAGGACTAAATTGAGTGGTTAAATATAATTGATTGAAGTTGATCGAGTTGACATTTGTACCGGGGTCTTTGGTATCTCTTTTGCCGTCTCTGGGAGTCCGATCCGCACGGTTCGGCGTGCGCCCTTGTATTCCAAAAATTGTGAATCCCGACAGTTTAGTTGTGGTCGAAAATTGATTGGCTTCTAGTTCGCTAGTTCGCGCTTCTAGCACATCCACTCTGCCTCGGATTGTGGCAATTTCTGCTGCAAATTCTTCTTGCAATTTTTGCAGTTTTATTAAGTCGTCTCGCTTAGCTAGACTTTCAGTTGATTTGGCGATGGACTCGCGGATTTTATCTAAACAAGCCTTGACTCCGGCTGCAAATTCATAGCGCGTTATAGCGCGGTTTCCGCGATAGGTTCCGTCGGGGTATCCAGCTATGCAGCCATATCTTTCTACTAAGGATTGTAGTGCTTGAAATGCCCAGTCTGTCGGCTGTACGTCGCCCAGTTGCGAAACTGATGTGACTTGTTCCATTGAGTTGTCAGTAGGATAAGTTAATGGGGGATTTTCTAATTTATTTTCTTCTACTAACGGAGGTATTTCTGCGGGCTGCGTCTCGCTGGCGTTGGATCTGTTAGTTTCTATCTCGCTGGCAATAGGTAGAAGTTGCTCGGAGGTGGGATTAATTGGTAAATTTAGATCGACATTCTGAGCATTTTCGACTGATGTGCGATCGGGAGTACCCTCAAATTTATCCGGTAGATTATTTGTCGCTGCGGGCAATTGATACCATTCATTAACTCGATCTTCCGAATTTGCACTATTTGCTGTTGTTTCAGGATCTGTCGTTTCTGCTAATGCTGGAATGCTGAATAATGCCTGCAATGCGAATCCTAATATGAAGGGGCTAAGGATTTTCCCAATTTGTCGATCGCACTTGTGATTTTTCATGAGTAATTCTACCTGGTGAGTAAACAGCAAAAAAAGTGAGAGAAAGGGGGATTCCCTACGGGATAGCTACGCACGCGCGTACTATGCGAGATGAAGGGCGATCGTAAATTCCGTTTTTTCTCCCAAAACCGACGAACAAGTCAAACTGTCACCCTGGGTTTATTCCACTATCTGACGGCTGATTGACAATCCGGTTCCCGTTCCTTTCCCAACAGATTTTCTAGGGAATGAAGAGTCAAAAATCGGCGATATTATTTCCTCAGACACTCCTGTGCCATTGTCTTTGATTTGAATCCAAATATCTCGCTCACGCTCATATAACTAAGTAGTAATAGTGTAGTAATAGTAATGATGTTGGGTGCGGATGTAATCGATGCAAAAATACACCTTTGCTTAGCTTATTATAAATCATCGAGCGTTTTTTTCAGTACCATTCATAAACAACGGATTCAGTTGTAATAGCATTTAAACAAACTAATCTAGCCATAATTTTTGATAAGTTGAATAGCCGAAGGGTTATTATTGGTCTTCAAACAGTGCTGCAAAATCATCAAACTGCTATCAATTCCTTTCCGGATATCGGCTAATACTTTATACTAGCTGTCTGCAGGGGAAAAAGTGCCGAGCGAGTTATCGCTTAACATCGTTAGGAGGGAAACGCGAGCGATTTTTTGAGCGATCGCTAACTTTTTTAATTTCTGTATCATTACGGTTGACAAAACAAAAATATTAAGTATAGCAAGCCTCGCATCATTTGTGAATTTCTTACTCCCTCCCCAAGGCATCGGGGAGGGTTGGGGTGGGGTAAAAAATTTACAACTCCTGCAAGGATTGCTATATATTTAAGTTATTTAAACCCGTTAATACTATAATACTATCATCGCCAATCTGTAGCTGCCAATAGCTGCGACATTTATTCAAACTCCACAAATTTAAAAGCTATGTGCCAATTACTGGGAATGAACTGCAATGTTCCAACAGATATTTGCTTTTCTTTTGAGGGTTTTTCTGCAAGAGGTGGCAGAACAGACGTTCATCAAGACGGTTGGGGAATTGCTTTCTTTGAAGGTTTGGGATGTCGCCTTTTTATAGACTCTAAACCTGCAATTGCTTCTCCGGTTGCTGAAGTAGTGCGTCGCTATCCCATTCATTCAACTAACGTGATTGCTCACATCCGCAAAGCTACCCAAGGCGAAATTGCTCTGGAAAACTGCCACCCTTTTATTCGGGAACTTTGGGGGCGCTATTGGGTGTTCGCTCACAATGGAAATCTCGAAAATTTTTATCCAGAATGTGCCGGAGTTTACAAACCTGTTGGCAAAACTGACAGCGAAAAAGCTTTTTGTTTGATATTAGAAAAGCTGCGATCGACTTTTCCTCAAAGCAAGCCTGCTTTAGCGGAAATTTACCCGGTACTGGAGGAAATTACTAAAACTTTGGCAGAGTACGGAATTTTTAATTATTTACTTTCTGATGGAGAACACTTGTTCGCACACTGTTCTACTAATCTGCATTATATTGTGCGACAAGCACCTTTCGCTAGCGCGCACTCGATCGATGAGGATGTGACTGTGGATTTTCGGGAACTGACAAATGAGGACGATCGCGTGGCTGTTATTGCCACTTTTCCGCTGACTGATAACGAAGTTTGGACGCAAATTAAACCGGGAGAATTGCTGGTTTTTCAGGATGGTTTGCCTGTCAATTCGGCACCGCTGGAGTTAAGTTAAATGAGCGCTACGAAGCGGCTGCAAAATCTGTGTATTGCCGCATTCCCGGCTCGTGAAATGCCAACACGATATCTTCCTTGGGAACTCCTGCACGCACTAAATCCGTTGCAATCCCATCTTCTGTCCAGTCTTCCTAGATCCAGAATTTGCGATCGCGAATCCGAACTTTGACAGTAAATCGATTTTAGATTGAAGAATTGGAGAATTAATGACTGTTTTGTTCGTCGGTAATAAAGAATGTGTCGATGTCTGGTTGAGGATGGCGGCACAATTATAGATACTCGGTTAAAATATGCTCTATTACTTTGGGATACTCAGTTATACCAATTTTTTATGAGGCTGCAGAGAATCCGATCCCCCCTAGCCCCCCTTAATAAGGGGGGGACAAGATTCCGATCAAATTCCCCCTTCTTAAGGGGGATTTAGGGGGATCGAGATATGTGCAACTTCACATTAAATTGGTATTAGTTTATCCATTGCACTATTTTCTCTACTATCGATCGACCTTTTTGCCCATCGCACTGCGCGAATTGCGATCGCCTCAAATCCCTGATTCAGTAAAAGCTAGGTTCAAATCATCAATCAACCCCAATTGTTGAGCCCACTCTGTTAAGTAACCCCGATCCAAATTCTCAGATTGGACTTTCAGAATTCCCAAAACATCATTCCATTGTTTTTGAGACTGAGACTGTTGCCTGTCGAGCTGTTTTGCCAACACAATATCTTCAGCAGAAGCAACCCAAAATTGTTCTCCACCAGCTTCGTCAAGCGCTTCTAATCGTCGTCTTGCCATTTTTGAGCGATCGAATTCAGTATTATAATTCAGCACAATATCAGCGTTCAATACTAAAGTCATGTGAGTGACGCTCAACACCATCCCTCTACCCTCTTGAATATCTTTTACCGAACCCGGAGGGCAGTAAAAACCAGCCGTTTCTAGTGCTTCAACTAATTGAAAAATATTGTCCCGGATTAATTCAATTACTAAATCTAAATCGCGTGTTGTTCTCGGGTCGCCATAGACAGAAGCGGCAACGCCTCCTGTAATATAATAAGAGACACCTAATGTTTCAAAAATTGGGTGCAACAGTCTAGCAATTTCGCTGGGGTCTTGCGTCCACATAGAGGGATCACTGGTGGGGGTTAAAATTGGCAACCACTTGCTACCTAATATCGATCGAGCAAATCGCTCTTTGTAGGTTGAGGGACAAGCTTTTTTCATTCCGCGCAAGCTAACAGTTTTTGCCCAACGATTTAATTTTGCCCCCATTTGCCACCGTTGGGAATTGGTGAGTTGTCGCAGTAGGTAAAAATCAATTGCATCAGCTTCAGGAGTTTTATCATCCGACTGGGGACGGTATCCAGGTTTGATGGATATTTTCGGTATGGATTGAATCATTTTGCTTGTTGATTTCCCTAATTCTATACATGATATCAGTTAACAAGGTTTACTGTAGGTCGGTCTGCACTTGTGGGCGATCGCAAATAACTTCCAGGTAGCGTCGCAACTGCTACAATGTTTACCAACAAATCGAAGAACTCAAGGCCATAACCTGTTTCTAGTCCCTCGACGAGTGCTATTGATTTACCAGTCCTCGCAGTTCCTTAATGTCGATGTGGATTCCTTGACGTTTCAGATATTGGCTCAAGTTAATCTGGATGAATAAATCTTTGAGTTCTTCAGCAATCTCTGCCGGGGGATTGCCAGATAACGCAGTTGCAATTAGACGTTCTGCCATTCGTAATTCGCCACATTCAATCGCTAAAGATGCTGCGCTGCGGTGAAGCACAGAACGAGTGGGTTCAGCATCAAGGGCGCTAGCGATTAAGGCTGCGGCCTGAGTTTCTTGTTCAAAGGCTTGGCGCGTGAATTGTGCAGCCAACTCCAACGCACCTCTTAAGCGGGCGACTGCCGCTGCTTCGGCTAAATCCATTGCTTGTTTGTGGAGCGATTGAATCTGGCTCATTGGAGTACGGTTCCTTCAGGATTTTGCTTGGCGCTAATAATAGAAATCGGTCGGCCCAAGTCTACTACAATGATATACGCTGGCAAGCCTTGTGCGTCTGAGGCGCGGGTTTGTTCAGTTTTCAGCTTGACTCTAGTATTGATTTGACTTTGATTGCCTTTGCGAATTCCAGAAACCTCTAGCCGAGCCATTCGCTCAAATGGCAGTGTGGTAGCTGAATTTTGAATTCCTAACCAATAGTCAAATCCAGTTCCTTTCCGAGAGCGTTCAATGACTGTGAGATTTGTTAATTGCAAAATTAACAGGAATGCGATTCCATAAGCAGCCTGCTCGGTAGTATATTCTTCGTCATTCCAACATCGTCGGGTTTGCTCGGTGACTGGCTGCCAATCTAACGTGAATGTGGCAGAAAATTCTCCCTCAACTTTAAGCGTTACTCCTGGTTGGTGAGCTTCATCGGTTAGACAAATCGCACCTGCTTCTGCGATCGCGGCTCCAAAGGCAGGTGTAATCGCAGGGAGTCCCTGGCTAAGGCTTTGTAAGTTTAAGATTTGAATCTGGCTCAAAGCGACGTTGCTCTATGGAAAGTAGATGTTCAATTTTACTCTCAGTTGCGACAATTTGAGTCGATCGCCACTATTTTTAGACGATCGCCTTCCTCGACTTGGGGTCATCATCGCGATTGTACTATTTCCTCTACTTACGCAGCAAAACTATTAACCAGTCTAACTGTAGGTCTGTCTGCACTTGTGGGCGATCGCAAATAACTTCCAGGTAGCGTGGCAACTGCTACAGTGTTCCCCAACAAATCGAATAACTCAACGCTATAACCTGTTTCTAGCCTCTCAAGGTGCGTGAAATTCAACTTAGCCGTATATTAGTTTTTCAAGTAGATACTTGGACTCGATCGAGTTCAAAAATTCTTGATTCATAATTCTTCTGATTCGGGAAATTGTTGATCATATTGGGCTAGAATTTCTCGAACTGTTTCGGCGGCAATGTCTGATAGGTCGGATTTAGAATAGATAGTCACCAAAACGATCGAATCGCTAGTTTTGAGGTAATAAATAGCACGGTAGCCCGCGCTTTTGCCTTTTTGAATGTCGCTGTTCTTAATTCTGACTTTGAAAATTTCGTACTCCATTCCCGGAATGCGATCGCCCGGAAGTTCCCCCGCTTGAAGTTGTTCGATTACAGGCTGAATGTCGTTGCGAATGTTGCGATAGCGTTTGCCTAAAGTTCGCAAGTCTCGTTGAAATCGGGGGGTGAGTTCAATTTGGATCGGTTGTCGCTCAATTGTCATCGATGCCATCCCACAGTTGAGACAAGGGGAGAGTTTGTCCGGTAATTGCCTCATGGAAGCCTTGCTGAATCCCTTCGAGGACTGTTTCAGTGGGGTCATCATCGGGATCGATATCAGTGTTTTGACGAATTTTTTGTTGCAGTTCTTTGAAGCGTCCTTTATAGATATCTTCCCATTTATCGGACTGCAAGAATTTGATGAAAGCTAAGACTTCTTGTTGTTGGTCTGGCGATAAGACCTTCACATTTTCCAAAATGGCTTGTTCGACGGTCATAATTATCTCTTTTTTTTGATTGCTATTCTACAATCTAGTAACAACATTATATCAAACGGGTGGGTCAACAGCAATTCAAAGTTTGATAAATTACTAAGAAGCTACTGCAAAATCGGTGTATTGCCGCATCCCAGGCTCGTGAAATGCCAACACAATATCTTCCTTGGGAACTCCTGCACGCACCAAATCCGTTGCAATCCCATCTTCTGTCCAGTCTTCCTCGATCCAGAACTTGCGATCGCAAATCCGAACGTAAACAGTGATACCGGTAATGCGATCGCCCTTTTGCCAGCCAAGATTCATCCAGATGTAATGACCGTTTTGTTCGTCGGTAATCAAGAATGTCTCGATGTCTGGTTGAGGATGGCGGCACAATTCTACATACTCGGTCAAAATACGTTTGATTAATTGGGGATACTCTATTAGTTTATCCATTGCACAATTTCCTCTACTTCTGTATTTACGATAATTAGCGGAAGTTGATGTCTGTTTACAATTAATTGAATTACATCTTGAGTGAAAAAACTTTTATATGCGATCGCACTAACTGCGACGTAAAGTTTGCGATCGGGCGCTGTTTCTTCTAAAAGGTAACGATAAATGTCATACTGACCGAGAGCTTCTTTTAAATCTTGGATTTTCGAGGCACCGATAAAGCTTTTCACTTCAACTACAAGTTTCTGTCCCGGCCGTTCAGCAGCAATGGGTTGTTCCGCACCGAGATCGGCGTACAGCGTTGTTCTGCGATACTGAATTACATACGGATCGTCAGTAATCGTCCAGCCGTCTTTGATCAGTGCGTTTTTGACAGCGTAGTGGATGATGTCTAGCTTGGGCATAGGCTTATTATAGACTAAAATAAATGAGTATTATAGCTGACTTGCCACAGGAATTTTTAACTTGACAAGGGATTTTTGTAGAACACTGGGTTTCACGCTCAACCAAACTTGTTTGCGATCGTCTTTAGTGTAGCCAATGACAACAGCACCAACAGGTGAACCAATATCGGGATACATTTCTGCTGTCATCGATCCGGTATCGAGAAAGTCGGAAATTTGAATAAGTCCTTTTACTTCTGCATCACCAAGATTGACAAACACTCCAAAAGGTGCATAAAATTCAATCTTGCCGTATATTAGTTTTCCAAGTGGATACTTGGACTCGATCGAGTTCCAAAATTCTTGATTCATAGTCAACTATTGCTGTTTTAGGATTCTAGGAAACTGATTCAAAAGGGGAAAAAGATTGTGCGGGATTGCTAGTTCAATACTTGGGCCGCCCTGATAGAATTTTTCCAGTGGCTTAAAGGTTATCTCGTAGGTTTGCTTGTCTATTATCACCTCCAATATTCCTTGCTGGTAATGATTGTTATATTCTTCAGCCAGAGTTCTCGAATCGGGGGCTGCGAAGTAGCACTTGCCATTTTCGTAGGGTGGATTGTTTGGAAAGTCTGCTGGCTGAAAACCATCTCGCAATAATTTTTGCGCTAACCCTGGCTGGGGAGCTTTATAAATTGTGACTGTCTGAGTAGAATTATCGGATGTCATGTATCTATTAACAACATTATATCAAACGGGTGGGGCAACAGCAATTCGAGGGTGAGTTCAATTGCGATCGGTTGCGATCGCTCCATTAAATCGCAAATAACTTCCAGGTAGCGTCGCAACTGCTACAGTGTTTCCCAACAGATCGAAAAACTCAACGCTATAACCTGTTTCTAGTCCCTCAACGTGATGCTGTTCTACAACCGTACCGATATCGCCGGCATAAAGTCCTTCTTCTGGAAAGTTGCACAGCAAGATGACATCAGAATAAAGTTGATAGTTCATAAAAGTGAGTTACTTTCCCTTGCTTGCTGCCTCAATGTTTCAAAAAGTTGTTCTCCCTCCGATAAATAAGCATCAATGGCTGTGCGATTAGCCAAGTAAAAAGTAATTGCCCCATAAACTTCTTCTAGCGTCAGTGCAGGGAATGATTGAAGGATACTTTCTGGGGATTGTCCCGCAAGAAAAGCACAAATAATTGAATCGAGAGAAACGCGCTTCCCGACAATTCGGTAACAACTTTCCCGTTCTTCAATGTACTGTTTCGTTGTCATAGCTACCGCGATCATAGTTTGCTCAATTATTCAATTTCATTTTCAAGCTGGTCAAGGATTTTCTCACAATGTTTTATGATAGTGTTTTTATCAGCCCTAGCTAAGTTTATTTGAGAACATAAATTTTTTTGTATTTGAGAAACTTGCTTTTCAATCTGCTCAGCCTCATTAGCTGTAAGAGCTGTACCTCGTCCATAACCATTATTTGATGATCCCCATATCAGAGCAACTCCTTTAACTAAAAGAATTCTCATTTGCTCTAATTCAATGTTGATATTCACAGTATCCAGATCGTCATAAAAAACAGCAACGCTACCTATAAATGCGCCCACAGATGCTCCTATCTGCGCCCCTGTCATTGCTCCAGCTACAATACCTGTACCGCCAGTCAATACACCCACAACTCCTCCTCCAACAATAGCCATGAAAAAAGAAAAGTAGCCGGCAGCAAGTGCTGCCGATCCAGAACCGATACTGAGGCGATTCATCAAGTTATGATCTGTCTTGAAATCTAGACACAACTCCTCTTTTGGAGTAGTGGGATTTTCTGCTGCTACCTTATAGAGATAAGTAATATTATAAAGAAATGTAGCAAACGATCTGTCGATCTTGTCTACGATTTGTTCCTTGGCTATTTCCCGTTTGTACTCATTATTACACTCTGCCTTTGGAATAGTCAAAATAGGTTTTCCTTGATACGGTTCAATAATAAAAACAGACAACAAATTACAAGCTTCTTTCCTGATTTCTGATTGTCTCTCCTTAAATCGTTTTAAACCTTCAGTAAAACGCAATTTTTGATCGAAATCAAGTATATTGAGAATACTGTCATAAATTCCCTTTACTTTGACAGGACTATCCCAATGGGCATCAAAAATAACCACATCAATTGAGTGTTCTTTAAACAGATTTTTCCATTGAGTGACTCTGTTGTCAACAGATATTTTATCGCTGGCTGCTAGTTCCTTTTTGTATTGATTAATAACCGCTACAACTTTTGAACATTTTTTAAGAATAAGTGAAATCTCCTCCTTGTAATTATCATCAGGTACAATCGTTAGACTAGCTACATATAAAACTACATCGGTGGATTCTATCGAAGCTATTGCGTCTAAATCGTAGACCATTTTTTCTTGCCAACTCTGTGACATCTTGAAGTTGGGATTTTCATTCAATGAGTCAAGGTACATCATTAAATTAGAGGCATACTGAAATCCTGGAGTATCTATAAATGTTGCTTGGAGACCTTCAAAAAAGTAGGATTGCCCTTTTTTTGTAACGTTAGCTGAATCTCCAACTTCTCCAATAGAAGTTTTCATCAAAGTTCTAATTAGAGTGGTTTTTCCGGTGTTTGTATGACCGACAACAGCAATACTGATATTTTGTGAGAGTGGTAATTTTTGTGACATAGTAATTTGTAGTTGATAGTGAGCGGTAAAAATTTAAGACTGAAACCCACCATAAATGTCGCTTTTATGCAAAGTCTAGATCCCCCTAAATCCCCCTTAAGAAGCTATGCTTTATAAACATCTTTCTTAACAATCTTAAAAACCTTGTACAGCAAGGCTTTTAAGATTAATTTTGACATAAGCCTTGACAATTTAACAACTTTGTTTATTGAAAACAGCTTGCGTTTATTGAGAATTGGCAATCGAGGAATAAGGGTTTGATAGCCTCGCTCGCGATCGATCTCAAATGTTAAGAAATATCCTTATAACAATACTTCGAACAGTTTTTGGAACGATACTACAAGCTTTACAGGCTAAGGATCGTGACAATACTTCGGACAGTTTTTGGAACGATACTACAAGCTTTACAGGCTAAGGATCATGA
>NZ_JANMZH010000827.1:0-13383 GCF_031383065.1 Microcoleus sp. OTE_8_concoct_300
GATGAATTCGAGTCGAGCAATTTAGACGAAAGAGGATTTATTTCTCTGATAAACATCATAGGAAACTGTAATTAACTCATAATTTTGCCTGGAATATCATTATACTATGTATTTGTGTAATTAATTCTGTCTGACTACTTATGGTGTCGGTCACAACGAAGAGTTGGTCGGCAAAGCAATTAAAGACTGTCGAGATCGAGTCATTATTGCCACGAAGTTTGGCAATGTACGCGGTAGCGACGGCAGCTTTAAGGGCGTCAATGGCAAACCCGAATATGTCCGCTCTTGCTGTGATGCCAGTCTCAAGCGTCTGGGCGTAGATACGATCGATCTTTACTATCAGCACCGAGTCGATCCAAACACTCCCATCGAAGAAACCGTAGGTGCAATGGCGCAGCTCGTCCAAGCCGGGAAAGTTCGCTACCTTGGTCTTTCCGAAGCCGCGAGCGCCACAATCCGCCGTGCCCAAGCAGTGCATCCTATTTCAGCACTCCAGACTGAATATTCGCTGTGGAGCCGGGAGCCAGAATCCGAGATTTTGCCCACCTGCCGAGAGCTAGGGATTGGGTTTGTGCCTTATAGCCCTCTCGGGCGTGGGTTTCTCACAGGCAAAATCAAGAGCCGCGACACGTTATCTGAGGGAGACTATCGGGCCGGGCTATATCCTCGCCTTCAAGGCGATAATCTCCAGCAAAATCTCGAGCTAGTCGAGCAGATAGAGCAGATGGCCGCCGCTAAGGGCATCAAAGCTGGACAGTTGGCCCTGGCATGGGTCTTAGCCCAGGGCGAAGACATTGTGCCAATTCCAGGCACCAAACGCCGCACCTATTTAGAAGAAAACATTGCGGCAGCCGCTGTGACACTGACTCAAGCAGAACTAGACCAGATCGCCAAAGCGCTGCCATTAGGAATTGCGGCGGGCGATCGCTACCCGGATATGAGCAGCGTCAATCGTTAAGAATAGGTGCGAGTAAAGTATTCTTAACTACGGCTAAGTTTTTGATTCAGGCTCTATCAATCATGTCAAAACTTGTTGTGTACGGAACACCCGCCAGTACCTATGTCCGTACCGTCCGGCTGCTGCTTGAGGAAATAGCCGTAGACTATACGCTCCACAGGGTTGATATCTTGAATGGTGAAAACAAGTCCGCAGAGTACCTTGCTAAGAATCCCTTTGGTAAAGTCCCCACCATTGAAGTAAATGGGGAACTGCTCTACGAAACGGCTGTTATTACTGAATACCTGGATACCACTTTAGCCGATCGCAAGTTTAGCTTTTCCGAGCTCATGCTCCAAGCTCGGATGCGTCAAATCATCGGAAAATTGGGTAGAAACCCCGTGCTTTTAGCACGGCTTTACAAAAGTTGTTGGTATCAACAGAAATTTCGCTGTAAAATAGATTCTGTAGCGAAACTGAATGTATGTACTTAACTCAGAAAAACCAATTACGATATCTGAGCAAAGCCGAATTCTTGGCTTTGAGAGAGTTGTGCAGACTGAGTAAAAATCTCTATAACGTAGGTCTTTACACCGTCCGCCAATACTTTTTTGAGGAACGTAAGCACTTGCGCTATGAATCTGCTTACCATCTGTGCAAATACAACGAGAATTACCAACTTCTCAATACTGACATTGCACAGCAAACATTGAAAGTAGTAGATCGAACTTTTCAAAGTTTCTACGGACTGATTCAGGCTATTAAATCTCGAATGTATCAACAGAAAGTGAGACTTCCTCACTACTTGCCAAAAGATGGCTACTTCGTGTTGATAATTCCTCGGATTAAAGTCAAAGATGGAAAATTTAAAGTACCCATGTCCCATGCTTTCAAAAAGCAATTTGGCGAGATTGTGCTTAATTTCCCTGAAAGACTCAACCCCGAAACAATCAAAGAGGTTCGGATTCACCCTAAATATGATGCTCGATTTTTTGAAATCGAATACATCTGCTTGAGTGAGATTGAACCAGTAGAAACAATAGAAAATAGTTCGATGGCTATCGATCTGGGATTGGATAACTTGGCTACTTGTGTTGATACCAATGGGGCATCCTTTATTTTGGATGGGCGAAAACTTAAATCTATTAACCAGTGGTTCAATAAAGAGAATGCAAGGTTGCAATCTATTAAAGATAAACAGAAGATTGAACGGCTTACCGAACGTCAGGTTAGACTGTATATCAACCGAAGCAATCGAGTTAGGGATTACCTGAATAAGGCTGCTAGATTGATAGTCAACCATTGTATTAGCAATAAAATAAGTTGTTTGATTGTTGGGTTTAATCCCGGCATCAAACAGGAGATTAATATCGGTATTCGAAACAATCAGAACTTTGTTCAAATCCCTTTTCACACTTTGAGAAATAAAATTAAATCGTTGTGTGAACGGTATGGATTGATCTACAAAGAGCAAGAAGAAAGTTACACGTCTAAATCTAGTTACTTGGATGGTGACTATCTGCCTATTTACAATGCCGACAAGCAAACTACCTACAAGTTTTCTGGCAAGCGAATTAAGCGTGGATTGTATCGGAGTAAGCAAGGACATTTGATTAATGCTGACGCACAAGGCGCGGCAAATATTGGTAGAAAAAGTAAGCAGAATGGTTTTACCGGACTGTCTAGAGGCTGTTTGGCGCAGCCGTTGGGAATTAAGGTCTGTTAGGCTTTACTTCTCAAGAATCCCCGTGCGTTCACGCCGGGGAGTGTCAAGGCGATTATTGATAGCTATTTGTTTAGCCCTGCCATTGGCAGCATTGTGGTTCAGCGACTGATTGTGCCGAGTCTGGGGCGTAAGACTGATGAGGCTAAAGTAAAAAATGCGATCGCCCCTGCACAAACGGCTATAGAGGCGATCGAGTCGCTAGCTGCGGATAGCCCCTATCTGCTCGGCAGCGAAGCGAGCATTGCTGATTTCTATCTGATTCCGATCTTGATGTACCTTTCCCAAACTCCAGAGTTTGAGGTGATTACCGCTCAAACGCCGAAACTACGGAGGTGGCGGGATGAGCTTAGCCTGTTGCCCAACGTCAAAAAACTGTGTGCTTAATTGCAGTCAAATAGGCCGCAGGAAATCAGAGGAGTGGAACTCGAACAGATGTAATCTTTGGATCCTATGTTGAGCTAATTTGGGCACTGAATCCTCTAGTAGAAGCGATCGAGATCACCATTTCGATCGTCTTTATCTTGGATTTTGGCATCAAATTTCTCCTCCTCTGAAACTCTCTTACCAGGTGGGGTGATGACAAGGGAATTTCAAAGGTGGTACCCGCCACGTGATTTATCCGTGGAATCAATCCCAAATCGAAAATCGAAAATCCTCAAGCCCCCGCATTTATCCGTGGGGTCAATCTAAAATCTCAAATCTCAAATCTAAAATCGATTGACCGCGATGGGATCAGATTACTTTCCGAAGACACCCCAAGGGCGGGTGCTTTGTTTTTTGCTGGCGTTGTTTGCGATCGCGGTATGTGGTTATTTGACGGCAACCCAGGCAACATTTTTTTTGAGTCAGGATGCGAGCGATCGAGCAGAACTAGCAGGCGCAAAATCAATTCAAGCTCTGCCAGCAGAAATTACTGCACTGCGAACTGCGATTCAAGCCTGGTTCACAAAAAGGTTTAGACCTGTGAATTGCTGTCCAATTATAGATAACATTCTAATTTCAACTGTTCCCAGCGATAGATGATATTTAAAATTTTTAAATTTACTATCAAACAATAGGCTAACCACTCAACATCAATGATGAAAACACTCATAAGTAAGTGGAACTATCCTAATAAACACATGAGCTATTCTCTCCCCAAAGCTTCATTAATGAAAGTTCCCTATAATTCGGGGATGCTGATGCTGGGAATGGCTGGCAGAGATGTGATAAAAACTGCTATAGCCTTTCTCAGTAACATGAGGTACCCGACGTGCATAGGGAATAGGGCATAGGGAATAGGGAATAGGGCATACCTCACCAAGCTTGAGAACCGCTATAGATAAATTCTACGCTCATGTGGTGGTCATCACTGTTTTTTCTTGGGAATAATCTAATAATGGCTTTGATTCTTTGTTCTCAAGAAAAATTTGTGTAAGTCATGGAAATCAATTCATACCTTTTATTACAGTTAGAGGAGAAACTCATGGAAAATACATTGTTCGATCGCACATTCCGGGACAGCGAAGGCAATATTGTTATAGCTCAGCCGCCAAATCTACCACTGATTGTCGGGATTGTAGCTAGTTTGTTAAAGCTCATTGTTACAACAGGGCAAATTAATTTAGCGTTGGATCTAGTAGCCTTTGGCTCTTTGTTTACTTGGGCTTGGGAAGAATTATTTCAAGGCGTTAATTACTTTCGGAGAGCATTAGGTCTGATTGTGCTTGTTGGTCTACTTGCGTGGAAACTTCAATAAGTAGGTAAACATCAATAAATCCTATCGACCATGACCTTACCTCAAAAATCTACGCAAACTCTTCTTTTGTTATTGGCATGAGCACTCAAGTTTCAGATGTACAGACTACCTCGCGCTGAGGCGATGAGCTTGACTCCCTAGCATTCTATCCTTTTTCTTGAATACCGCAATTGTAGTGATGAGTATTAATATCTTTGCCGGTTTAATTCAGTAATTACCGCAGATGTCACCTTTATAAAGTACCCCCTAGAAGCCGAGTTTCTTGCTGAAACCCGGCTTCTGTGTACTTCACTTATATTACCTGGAAAGTCCTGTATAATGCTTTCTCAACAGCCACTCATGCAGAAAACCAGAATCGATGTCCAACGAAGCGTCTGACCGTCTTAAACAAAATGCTGAAAAAATTATGCGGATGTGGGAGAAGCGGGCGCGCGATGAAGTCGGTGCATCCACGCATCAAAATTCTCTTGTCTTGCAAGATTCCCTTCCTCTGTACTTAAACCAACTGGTAGATCAACTCTCAAACAGAATTGTCAGGACATCTGCCCGAATCACAGCCGACGAGGTAGAAAGCACCCGGATTGGCAAGCTGCACGGGCATGAACGGGCGGGGTATGCTGACTACTCTATGACTCAACTCATTTTCGAGTATCAGCTCCTCCGTCAAGTAATATTTCAAGTTTTAGAAGAAGAAGCACCTTTAGGAGTGCAGGATCGAGACATTATTATCGGCTCCATTGAGCAAGCCGTTAATGACGCGGCTACTCAATTCTCCGAAACGCTGCGAGATATTCAAGAATTATTTATGGTGACGCTAACTCACGACCTCAGAAATCCCATCAATGTCGTAAAAATGGGAACTCAACTGATTCTGCGGCGGCTGGAACGAGGAGATACCCACATGGAGGTGGCGGCGAGGATGCTCAGTGCGATCAATCGGCTGGATTCGATGATTCAAAATCTGCTCGATGCGAGTCGGCTGCGGGCAGGGCAAAGCTTAAAGATGGAATTTGAAGAATGCGATTTTGTGATGCTAGTCCAAGAGGTGGTAGAAGATTTGAGCTTCGCCTATGGAGAGCGGTTTGTTGTGGTCTGTGATTCTGATATCACGAGCTATTGCAGCCGTAAAGAAATACGGCGGGTGATTGAAAATTTAGCAATTAACGCTGTGAAATATGGTGCGCCTAGTACGCCGATTACACTCACACTCCAGCAAACTGAAACGCAGATCAGCCTTACTATCCATAATGAAGGCGAGCCGATCGCCCTAGACGCTCAATCCATCCTATTTCAACAATTTCGTCGAACCATTTCTGCCGAGGAGCAAACCGGCTGGGGATTAGGATTATTTTTAGCAAAAAATATTACTGAGGCGCATAAAGGGACACTGGCGGTTGAAAGTGCAGAGGGCAAGGGGACCAGCTTTATTATCAACTTACCTAAGGTTATTCTTTAGTTCGGGGCATTAAGACTAAGAATAAAAATAAGGTATAAAATAATGAATCCACAGTTAACATTTCGGAGCTAACCCACAGCTCAGGTGCTTCAGCCGACACACTCTAAACCGCAGGATTAAGCCGTCTAGAGGCGAAACAAAGCCTGAGGGAGTACGGCGCAAACAGCCTCAAACAAAAACACAAATCGACCGCATTGATACTGTTGCTTAATCAGTTCAAGAGTCCGATTATCTTGATTCTAATTTTGGTGGCGGTGCGATCTATTTTCCTTCAAGAGGCGGCAGATCCCATATTTTGGGACACTCGTCATTATCAGCGGGTTATTAGGGTTTTGGCAAGAGGGCAGAGCCTCGAACACCGCCGAAAAATTATTGGCATTAGTGCAAGTTAAAGCAACTGTTTTGAGCAATGGTCACAATTGAGTCAGGTTATGTAAATCCACTTGATTTGATGGCAATGCTGGCGACCATTGGAGTGAGAAGAATCCTTCCCTGGACACCTTTAGGAACCCTGTTCGGATTTCGCCCGTTGCCGTTGAGTTTTGTGCTGTGGGGGCGATCGTGGTGTTCTACCTTAGTGGGACCGAGAATGTGAAACGACTGTTTTATCAACAAGTAAAATTTTAGTTGTCAAGGCGCAACACTTATCGGTTAAAGCATTAGATATCAAATGAGTTTTAGCTAGGGCATTTTAGGCTGGCTAAAAATTAGGTTTTACCTTCTCTACCTGATTTTCAGGTCTTATGCTACTGGGGACGTTTAACCCCGCCTTTCCGTTTAACTTGAAATCCATACAAATAGATTTCAGGCATATTAATTCGTCCATCAGAACGACTTTCTACAATTCCAAGTTGAAGTAAATATTGCAAAATTCCTTCAGGGTTAGTTACAGGTGGTTGTTTTTCAGGACTCCATCTGGTGGACTTTACCGCCTCTAAAAATATTTCCTGCGGCATGGGAGCTCTCAGATTTACTAAGCTCATCTTGAGAGATTCTAGCCAAGGATACTCTTCCTGTAATTCCCGAATTCTATCATCTGAAGTATTCATTAAAGCCCCCTGTAAGTCAGAGGGTTGCAAAAGTAATGGGTTTTGTTCAAACAAAGATAGCTGTTGTATTCGACTTTGTGCAGCTAAAGCAAATAACTTGAGAAAAGAACGTGGCGCAATTCGACCACCAGCATCCTGAAGGTGATTGGGAATCCAGCGATAGGTGATTCCTTTTTTAGCATTAGTACCCATATACTTACCAATCATCATTTCGATTAGTTCTTCAAACAATTTTTCATTTGATGTTGCAGTCAAACCCAAGTCAGTTTTGTTTTCAATAATCAACCCTGGGATATTTTGCAAATATTCTGTCATTTCATTACCAGAGTTCGCAAGTCGTTTGACCAAAAGTTGGTAAAGCCATGAATGTTTCCATTCCAATCGAATTTGATGGGCTTGCAGTTTGGAAGCATCAGGAAAACTCAAAAAATCCTCTCGAAATAGATCGGTACGCAAAAAGATTTTGGGTCGTATTCTGTCCCAACGTCGCCATCGATCGAGCCACAAAGCTAAAAGTTCACGAATTGGACTTGCTAAGGCAGTATAGGAAGCAACTAATCGATCTAACTCATCATAAGTGACAAACAACCAATCATCTGCTTCAATGAGTTTTTGATCTAATTTATCTAAGACAGAATTGAATTTTTCAAGCTTTTGATTGACAATAGGTTGCCAAATTGATAAGCGAGATAAGTCATCTCTAAGAATGTTGGCTATTTCTGTCTCTATTTGTTCAATAAGAAAATCTTTGAACTTGAAATTCTTTTGCTGTAATAACCCGCCTAAAATTAAACCAATCCAGAAACTACGCCATTCAATATTTGTAGCACGATCCATTTTCGTTTCAACACTCTCTGGTGTTGGAAATCGCTTTTCTGTTTTGCGAGTCCTTCCAAAGCCAGCTATCCATGTCGTTTTGCTTAAGTCAGGCAAGGATCTAATTTTCAAACTTTCAACCAAAGATTCTCGTCCTGAAGGGATTGCGAGTAAACGGAATAATTCTGTTTTTCCTACTCCACGACCTCCTAGTATTAATAATGTATTTGGTTCTAAAGCAAGACGATAATCTGCTATCGGTAAAAAGTTTTTTAAGAATTTATCTTCATCATCGCTTTCGTGTTCAGCAGTCCCCCGGCCGGGGGCGATATCCATTATTAATTCGAGTAGCTTTTGTTTATTAAATTCACTCATAGTTCTAATTGCTCCACATTTTTTAATTCACGTCCAAAAAGTCTACATAATTTTTCTGCAATATCCTGATAAAGAGAATCAGTCATTATCATTACGAGGTCTGACAGTCTATTTGATTCTTCTGGAGTTGAGTTGCGAGAAAATAGAGCTATGTCTCCGCGTAGGCTCTCCTGATATGGCACGACGACAGGAAAAAATGGTTCTTCTCTATCGTTAGGATTAGGGACATCTTCATCTCCAAAGTAATAGTTGTCTTGAAAAACGATGTAGGCTTGCTCCCGAAATTTTATCAATTCTGTTTCTCGTCCTGATATTCCAAGCGCTGGAGCCATCGAATGTACAAGAATCAACGGCAAACGCTCCTCAACTGCAGGACTTGCTAAATGGCGAATAACATGGGTTAGTCCAGCCCAACTTTGGCGTGATTGAGTTCCAAAGATGACCGCTGCATGGGAGAGATTGGTGATCGCCAAGCCACCAATATCGTGAAAACCAGCCCGCGCATCCATCAAAATAAAATCTAATGGTTTTGCTTCGTTGTTTAATTCCTTTAACATATCCACCATTGTACTTTGCAGTTCACCATCCACAAGGTTTTGAAAGTCCAATCTGGCTAATTTTTCCAAGTAATTGCCATCTATCGTCCCCGCCGGAAGTAACTGGATGCTTTCGCCATGCTCTCCTCGCAAAGTCTGGTCATTAATGATTTTGAGATGAGTACGCAGTTTCCAATCATTTTCTTGAATCTTCTTTTCCAATAAATAATCAATTACCCCTAGATTATTGGAGTCATCTGGTGAAAAAATTGTAGCCAAGCCTGGTGCTTCTAAATCGAGGTCAACTATGGCAACTCGATGACCGTTACGAGCTAAAGTCAATGCAGTAGCAACCAGGGTACTGGTTCGTCCTACACCTCCTTTGAAAGAGAAAAAAGATACGATCGCAGGCTTATGCTTTTCATAGACTACAGATTCTGGCCAAGGTGGTGTACCTATTTGCTGATCCGTCCATGCCTGTTTAGCAATGTGACGCTCAAGAATATACCAGCGAGGCAAAACTGATTCATCATCCCAAGATGCTAGAACTCTTTCAGCCTTAATGGTATCAATTAAAGCTTTATAACCGTCTTTTTCTACGGGCAGCCAAATATCATTTCCATAGTAACTTCCCAGTTTGGTAGATAAAAAGGTATTAAGATCATTGGTTTCTGGTTCTGCAATGCTAATGTTTTCTAATGGTTCCAGAAAAAGTCTTATTTTTCCTTTAATATCACGAATAATTGTCACAGAATAAAGCTTAAGCCTGAGTGAATCGATAATGCTTTGTTCCATAAAGCATTCCCGCACTCGATCGAAAGTTTCACCAAAACAGATTGTCATTTTTTAAATATCCTGGCTAGAAATAGAGCCATTTAGCACTAACTTGGTGATTATTTCTCGGTAAATTTCTTCTGCACGTTGAACGGCAGTTGTTGCGTCAGCTTCAGCCCAAAGTCCAGATTTGGAATATCTCCTCTCTGGATGATTTTGAGCTAGAACAGTACCAGCTATTCGTGAAGCAGGAAGTTGCCTATCCAGAATAGGATAGAGAACCCGCAAGCGTTCCATTGCCCTTCCTTCAAGTTCAGTGAGGTCATGTCCATATATTTTTACCGCGCCGTGCTTAAAGTGTTGCTCGACAAGAACTTTAAAAGAGCATTCTACAACATAACCTGCTAGGTAAACGGCGTTGTCCCACCGTTGCTCTACCAAAAGAAGTTGGGCATCCTGTAAATGACGACCTGCTGAGTTGGAAAAGGACTCTTGCATTTTTTATTTGATCTAGAATAATTGAAAATAAAGTTATGGTATAGCGAAAAGGGCGAGCGAGCAATCTCAAGGGGTAGATTTTAGCCGTAAACCCGGAAAATACTTGTTGATGGCAACGCTGGCGACCGTAGGAGTGACAATCATCATGCCCTGGACACGTTTAGGAACCCTGTTCGGATTTCGCCCGTTGCCGTTGAGTTTTATACTGGTTCTGGGGGCGATAGTGGTGTTCTACTTTAGTGCGGTCGAGAATGTAAAAGAAGTGTTTTACAGCCGCGTACAGTTTTAGTTGTTAAGGCGAAGCAGTTATGACTTTGGACAACTGAGAAATGTAACGGTAATGTTCTAGACCTATAGTATTTTTAGCCTCATTTAAATTAAATTTCATTGTGTTATGCTAATATATCGCGGCTGACTTTTTACGCGATCGATCCAAGTTTGAATTGCTGGAAATCTCGTTAAATCAAATCCGCCCTCGTCAGCAACGTGAGTGTAAGCAAATAAACCGATGTCAGCAATAGTATAGCGATCGCCCGCAAAAAACTCATTTTCTGCTAAATGCTGTTCCATCACCCCCAAAGCAGCATAACCCGGTGCTTGTTTTTGTTGAAGTGCTTCCTGATATTCTTGTGCTTTCCCTGTCAAATACCAAAAACGAGAAGTAGCAATAAAAGGTTCGTGGCTGTACTGTTCAAAAAACAACCACTGCATAACTTGAGCGCGTTCAAATTTATCGGTGGGGAAAAACTCAGTTTCTTCGCTCAAGTAAAACATAATCGCATTCGATTCAAACAGAAATTTACCCGGTGCGATTTCTAACACCGGAATGCGGCCATTGGGATTTTTGACCAAAAATTCAGGTGTGCGGCTTTTTCCTTCGAGAATATTAATTTCTGTGCGATCGAACGCAATATTGAGCTGAGTTAACAGCAAGCGAACTTTATAGCAATTGCCCGAGGGGGAATACTCGTAAAGTTTAAACATGAGTCTTGAGAAGATTTTACGATCTTAAATTATCTCATAAATTAGTTAATTTAGGTACCATGAGTTAACTGTTATTTGCTAAAATTATTTTGGCGATCGGTGGCGATCGCCAAAACCAGCCACTTCTGCCAAAGTATAAAGCGGCCGGCCCTTCACCTCCTCGTAAATACGCCCCACATACTGACCCAAAATCCCAATACTTACCAACTGCACCGCACCCAAAAAGAAAACCGCCATCATCACAATTGTCAAACCAGTTAAGGCCGAACTTGGATAAAATATCCGCCAATACAAAATCAAAAAAGCCATTAACACAGATACAAATGCAGCAAATAACCCCAGATAAATCGAAAGTCTGAGGGGAACCTTGGAAAAAGAGACTAAACCATTCATCGCCAAACTCAAAGATTTTCTAAACGTATACTTGACCTCGCCAGCAAAACGCGGATCTCGTTCAAACTTAACCGCCGTTTGTTTAAAACCAATCCAAGCCCGCAGTCCCCGAATGTAACGATTGCGTTCTGGCATCGCATTTAGTACATCGACTACACACCGATCCATCAAACAAAAATCTCCCGTATCTATGGGAATATCAACATCCGCAAGATGTCGCAAAATGCGATAATACATATAAGCTGGCAACCGCTTAAACCAACCTTCTTGACGGCGTTGAGTGCGCTGAGCGTAAACAACTTGATAGCCCTGCCGCCACTGTTCTACCATATCTATAATTAGCTCTGGCGGGTCTTGCAAATCCCCGTCCATGATGACTACAACTTGACCAGTAGAAAAGTTTAAGCCAGCAGTTACAGCTATTTGGTGGCCGAAATTTCGGGCAAAACTAAGATAACAAACTCGCGAGTCTTGTTCGTGCAATTTTCGCACAAGTTCGAGAGAGCGATCGCGGCTACCATCATTGATTAAAATTAATTCTACTGGGCCGTCCATTCGCTCCATCACGGCACTAATTCGCCGATACAATTCAGCGAGATTTTCTTCTTCGTTATAGATAGGAATTACCAAGGAATACTTAGGTGTATCGTTCATTGCAGTTTCTGTTCAAAAATCGGCTTTTCAACCCTTAAATCAAAAGTTTCTTTTTCGCCAAACACGCTGGCTGCTTGACGAGAGAGGTTCGGCACGTAATTTCGCTCTTTGAGCCAGACAACAGCCGCCGACAAAATAGCAGCGTACCAAAACTTATCTATTTTCTTATACCAATTTTTTATGAGGCCCCGTAGAATCCGATCCCCCCTAGCCCCCCAAGGCATCGGGGGGGACAAGATCCCGATCTTTCGTCCCCTTAAGAAGGGGGATGCGAGGGGGATCGAGATATGTGCAACTTCACATTAAATTGGTATTAAATACGAAAAATAAAAGACACCATAAGAATGAGGCACAGCGAAAATATTTGTTATCATAGATGTTTAGTCAGACTATAAAAATTACAATCATAACCCATCGATTCTAAATTGCATGACAAATTCCCATTATCTTTGGCAAGCAAATCAAGACTTAAGCGAAGCTTGTCTGCAACATCCCTTTGTCAGAGGCATTGCTGACGGCAGCCTGCCCTCAAATAGTTTTGCATATTACATTGCACAAGATGCATTTTTTCTGGGAGCATTCGCTCGCGCTTACAGTATCGCTGCGGCAAAAGCACCCGACTGGGAGGGGTTTGAAATTCTCCACAATCTCGGCAGCGGTGTTTTAGAAGAACTTCGGTTGCATCAAGGATATGCAGGCAAATGGGGGGTAAACTTGCAAGAGGCAAAACCGGGAATGGCTACCCGCCAGTACACAGATTTTTTATTAGCGACAGCCTGGGGAAGCGGTGTCGGTTTGACAGCAGCCGCGATGACTCCTTGCTTGCGGTTATATGCTTTTTTGGGACAGCAGCTAGCTAAACCTAATATACCGGAACACGCCTTTAGCGACTGGATTTTGACCTATAGCAGCCTTGATTTTGAGATTTTAGCAAAACGGCTGGAAAGTTTGCTCGATCGCTACGCAGAAGCTGGACCGGAAGTAGAAGCAACCTATCGCTACGCTATGCTGTGCGAAAGAGACTTTTTTCAGGCAGCTTGGGAAATAGAGTAAATTAAGTTTATGAAAAAGATATTAAGAGCGATCGCCCCTAAGCTACCCACAGCCAACGCCGCAAATCTCACGGAAACGTAAAGCAGAAATACGCCAAACAATCCCATCAACCCGTAACCCCAACGAGGCTTAGCCGCTAGCAACAAGCCAAGAGCTATTGACAGCGACACAATAGCGTAAGCACAGCGGTTTACCGAAAGCAGAACTCCAGAACTGACAAGCAATGCTAAAGAGCAAAAACCGTAAGGATCGGGAATTAAATAACTTACAATTTTAATTGTTATTGTGGGATGGGCGTCCCGCCCGTCCCAAAAGGACGGGGGGGACGCCCATCCCACAAAAAAAATTAAAATTTTAAGTTATTTAATTAGCGATCCATAAGGTTTTTTGTATT
>NZ_JANMZH010000829.1:0-8409 GCF_031383065.1 Microcoleus sp. OTE_8_concoct_300
TTGTCCATTACTAATTGCACCTTTTCACTTAATCACCTTCGCGGCTTACGTCTGCATATCCTGGGCGTTACCCCATCCCTTTTTCGGCATTACCTGTTATTTCAGGTTAGGCATTAGCTTCTTAAACCATCCCAGCCTTTCACAGCTTGTAGCCTGACAGCCTACCTCAACAATCGAATTGAAGAGGAGCATACAAAAGGATTATTTCGTTCCTACTGTTCATTGATTAAATCCGTTAGGGTTTGTCTCTCCGCCGGGGTTCTAGGTGGTGCGCTGTCTCGGTTTTACAACCCTGACAGTCCTTACCCTTGCCAGATATTCCTGACCCAGAAGTTCAGATTCCTCTGATAAGCTTATTCCCTCTGGTGATAAATTACGACGGTTGTATCGACAATTTGTTAGCTTGCGCTTCTACCCCACGACTTCATTACTTTCGCAATGATTCGGTTATAGGATTTTTACTTGCGGTGTCGGTATTCAGCTATCCCGATTGCCCGCTTTCACCCTCGCTTTACATAAAGGTTGTCAGTCTTTGTGTAGAGGAAACCAGTATTATCTCTGGCTCTTTGTGTGTTTTCAATCACGCACCATGATGTCAGGACTTGATTTATTTTGGATGTTGGTTATGATGTTGATTGGCACCTTCATCTTTCCCGTTTTCCCCTAGTTTTCTTAGCTTGATGCTCGACTAGGTTTTCTCACCTGCATGAATAGTAAGTTGTCATCGATGGGGGATTAAAGTGCGAACTCTAACCCTAATAGGTTTACCCCACCGCTGCTAGCCATCCCCCCTTTCGAGTTTCGGCTAAACGAATCGCACATAAAATATTATCGTGGCAAAATTTAGGCGCGATTTGACTCACGCCCCGGTTCTGTCAAATCGCGCCTACCAAAAACGCATAGGACAAAACTCCCACGCGGGCGTGAGTCCTCCGCATCGCTACAACACAACTCCGTGGGAATATTTTTCCGGGATGCTCAAACATTTGTCTTGTTTAGCCCCAAAAGCAATTGTTGCCAAGTAAGAAATGATACAAAATTCAGCCCTAAGAGCACCTATAGTAGTAGGGGTGTTGACATTTGGCAATGTTTGAAGTCAAAAAAATTTACCTTAAGAATGCCCAACATTACGGGCGCTGGCTCACTAAAATAAACTACACTTACGTCAATAGTCGGGACTGTTTTTAGTTCTTCGTCTGAAACAATCGATTTTCCGTTGGTAGCGAGATGGCTGCAGATCCTTGAAACCGTTATTATACGCTTGGCAATCAAAAACAGTCCCAAGTATTGTTAGGTAAACCTTAATAAAAAAAACAATGAGTCACAAACTACTGCCCAGATTAGGAAGTGCGATCGCTAGCACAATTTTAAGTGTGTTTTCAGGCGTGTCATTGGTAGGAGTAGACAAAGCACAAGCCGTCGAACTCACCTACAATTTCCAAGTGGGATCTGGTGGAGGTAGCAATTTGAATTTTTTCAAGATGAATAACTCCTCACTTACAGGAATAGGAGAGGAATATATTCGCGTTTCCGACGGAAGATTATACGGTTTCACTGTGGGAGGCAAACAATATAACAATTTGGCAGGGGCTACAGCTTTATTTTATCAAGGGGATTTTCTCGGACTGAATGCCTATGGCAGCGACTATGCGACGAGGAGTGAATTACTCATTCCTCCAGACGAACCAGGAGGGCCTTTGTACCTTCAGTCGAAGAGCAACATATCTTGGTCTATCACTAACAAAAGGACGGGTTATACTACCTGGAACCCTTCTGTGTTAAGTGGGTATTCCGAGGCATATACGGCCTACAACGGTGAGACGCCAAATCTAGCCGGTAGAAATTTCTTCGACGATATCTCTGTTTCTTACACTCTAGTGGATACCGAAGCCGAACCAGTTCCCGAACCTCTCACTGCTGGGGGGACAGCTTTAGCATTCGCTGGTTTAAGCTGGTTAAAACAAAAGAAAAAAATGGCAGCTTGAGGTGCGATCGTACTTCAACAATTAAGCACTCAGCAGTCACTTTTGAGAAAATATGCGAGTGGCAAAATTTTGCTTTCGATTCGGAGACAGAGCTCTGGCTTTCAAAATCGCAGCTACCAAAAACGCATAGGACAAAACTCCCACCAACGCCAGCAAAAGTACGCTAGCGGTTCCCGACGCATTCCACAAAGCGTGAAGTGCCGAAGCGCTGAAATAACCTACGCCCAAAATAGGCCAGCGCTTTCTGGGTTTGAGGGCGCTCAAACCGATAAAATATCCCAAATAGCCACTGTAAGCCATATGTCCGGCGACCGAACCCAAAATGCGGGGAATTAGCAACTGCAATCCTACTAATTGTCCGGCGTCGGGTCCTGCTTGCAGGGTGACATTTTGGATAATATTGGGAACGTGCTGTCCCATAGTTTCTAACAGTGTAAAGCCGACTGCCGAGGCACTTCCTAATAGAATTCCGTCTAAAGGTTCCCAAACGCCGACTCGATCGCGCCACGGATTTTTCAGCCAATTTCCCAGCAGCATTGCTCCCAAAACGGGCAGGGCTTTCAGCAATTCTTCCATCAGACCCGCCCCGAAAAACATTCTGGTCAAAAAAGGCAAAAAACTGATTGTTTCGCCTTCGGTTGGCAGGCGGCCGGGCAAAATTTCTCTAAATACTAATATAAATCCAATTAATAAGGGGCTGAGCAATATCAGGACTGTAGCTAAAGCCGAACCAAGCAATACCCACCAAGGCTTGTGTTTGCCACACAGTTGATAGATAAAGTAGTAAGCCGCACCGGCGAGGTAAGCTGACAGCAGCAAGTTGAATGCTGCGGAATTTCCCACGGCGACAAACATCGACACGACAACAATAACTGTGGCAATACCTGGATATAAGTAAGCTTTTTGGCTTAATAGTTTGCCCGTTGAGGCGATCGGGAATAATTGAGTTAAGGTGAGAGTGTCTTTTTCGCTACCAGCAAAATTGCCGGTTTGTGGTGTGGGGAATTCGGGTTTAGTTGGATGAGGAGTTAGGGGAGTTTCAAATATGAATTCAGGGCCGTCAAGCCCGAGACTGATGCGATCGCCTGTTTCTAAAGTTTGGCAGCCTTGCAGCTTTTTCCCGTTGATATAAGTTCCGTTAGCGCTGTTGAGGTCGCAAATTTCCCATCTCCTCAAAGTACCCTGAGTCAGGGGACGGACTGTGGCGTGGCGGCGGGAAACCATGCCGTGGGCGATCGACTCTAAAGTTATTTGACAATTTCGATCGCGTCCGATGGCCACTTCCCCATTTTCATCAAGTTGGTACTTGGACGCTGGCTCTCCCGCAGCGCCTTTTGCGGGCACTTGTCGCAGAAATCCGATTTCATTAGTCATTAGTTATGAGTCATCAGTCATCGGTCATTAGTCATTAGTCATTAGTCATGAGATCGCGAGCTGTTAGCTGATGTTATTTTTGGGCCGTCTTTATTCCACAGTTATAGTCCACAGTTATTAGTCATGAGATCGAGAGCTGTTAGCTGATGTTATTTATCCGCAATTTTTATGCCACAGTTATTAGTTGTTAGCTGCTGACTAATGACTAATAACTAATGACTAATAACTCATGACTGCTGACTAATGACTCTGCTGTTGACGTACTCCCCGCTCGCGAGGAGACGGGGATTCTCAAAGGGTGTTACAAGGCGGGCTAAGCCGCGCCTTTCCACCCTTCTTCCTGTCTCTTAGATTCTTAACTAGACTGTTACCAGTCCTCGTCAGACCATCTCCACAGGCATTTTCTTTAATGTCCAGGAAGCGTCCCTCCCCAGACAATCCGTGATTACGGATCACCTGAGCTGCTGCTACATCTCTATGGGTTGTGTATCCACAGGAGCGGGCAATCATGGAAAGGTTTTTCACCGTTCATCTGACCGGCTTAATTAATTCTACATGGTACAAAGACCTGTACCAAATGTCAGTGATTGTTAGCAAATGTCAGAAAAAGTCCTACTGTTAATCAACCTTGAGATACTGGCCGCCTTGCGGCTGCAACGCAGGTTTCATCAAGAGCATCAATGACCGGGGTTCTCACGGATTCGCTCTATAGATTTGCTCTGGCATCCTGAACGGCTGCATAGAAAAATATGCCAGTTAGCGGTACGCTGAGGGCGAGGATGATGCCGGTGACTAAATTGCCAAGTTGAGCTTCTCCCGATGACAGCTCAAAGATCGAGCCGACTGCGGCGATCGCAGTGATGCACGAAAGAGCTAAGAGTAAACCACTTTTCGGAGTTCCTGCCATCATACTGATTTTACTGCCTTTGGCGAAAATTTGTGCTTGACTAATTCTTCAGTCAGTGCGAGCTTGTTTTCTACTCTGTCTACAAACAGCACTCCGTTGAGGTGATCCATTTCGTGCTGAATTGCCCTCGACAGTAACTCTGTTGCTATTAGGGTTTGCGGGCGGCCGTATTCGTCGCGGTAGGAGACTTCAATGACTTCTGGGCGTTTGACTTCTAAATAAACTCCCGGAATGCTCAAACACCCTTCTTGCATGATGCAGACATCGCTGCTGCTACTTTTGATGGTAGGGTTGATCAAAACCATTGGGGGTGTGGCGGGGTTTTCCGGCTCGCAATCGAGCACGATTACTTGTTTGTTGACTCCGACTTGGGGGGCGGCCAAACCGATGCCGTCGGCACTGTACATGGTTTGCAGCATTTCTCGGACTAGCTGCCTAATTTCTGCATCGACGCTTTTGACGCGCTTCGCTGGCTGCCGCAGGACGCGATCGCCTAATGTGTGTATTGTTAGGGGCGGTTTTTCTAACTTTTTCTTTTCAATCAAAACCTGAGCCGTCATAAAACCTCGCGGGATGTTTGGAAACCCCCAACGAAAGCTGTTGGGGAATGAAATTGGAACCAATACTATTATTTCTAATATTAATCTAATTTTAAGTAGCCATGACTGGAAACGGACCAAACCAACGACCGGTTATTTCTCTGGGGCTTTCGCCTGTTCTAGTGGCGGTAGAGCTTTTAGCTGCGATCGCGATTTTGCTGGCTGTTTTACTCATTGTACAGTTTTGGGCGGTTTTGCCCGATCGAATTCCGATTCATTTCGGCGATCGGGGGCTGGCTGATGCTTGGGGCGACAAGGTGACGATTTGGATCATGCCGGCGGTGGCTGCCATTATTTTTGTGGTTTTAACTGCGGTATCGCGCTATCCGCATACTTTTAATTATCCCGTACCGATTAATTCGGAGAACGCTCGCCGGCAATATCTGTTGGGGCGAGGCCTTTTGGTTTGGCTGAAGGCGGAGATTTGCTGGCTGTTGGCGTTTGTGGTGCGGCAGCAAATTCTTGTCGCTTTGGGCAATGCTCAAAGGTTTAGTATCGAGTTACTTTTAGGGTTAGTTGTTTTGATGTTTGGGACGGTTGGCGTGTATTTGCTCAAGGCTTATTCTGCTCGGTAGATGTAGGAAAAAAAACTTACATATAGCCTTTATCAGTAACATGAGGTACTATTTGGCCTAGGGCATAGGGTCTAGGGCATAGGGCCTAGGGCATACCTCCCCACGCTTGAGAACCGCTATATACCCAACCAGCTAGTTTTTTGGCTTTTTTTTACTGCATTTAAGAATATCTAACCTCTCAAAAATCAAGAAAATTCCTTGGTAATGAGGAATAAATTACTCAAAATTTTATGATGATTTTAGTCCTCACTACAAACATTTTTGAGGGCGGGTAATTGACTGGAGATGATAGGAATCACAGGCGAGAGGTTTGTGCTAAGGTAAACGCCGCTCGACTAACCCATCAGATATGTTTGCTGATTGTTCATCGGCAATACTCGCAACCGTCGATTTTTCAAATCAGGTTCTAAGCCTAGTTCTGCCATTGGAATCACGCCCAGCAAAACAGCAGAAACGCCTTCGGGTAACTCTAAACAATCAAATCTCCCTTCTCTCCCCTCTACAATAATTTGAGCGCCTGCAAAAATTCGACCTTTTTTGATGCCAGCCGATGTTTCTACATCTCTTTCTCCTACTTGTCTTAAACCGAGTTGGCTAATAATGAGAGCTGGCAAGGAAAGCAGAGTTGCTCCGGTATCGACAACAACGTTATCGAGGGTAACAGAGCGAACTTCCTCAGCAGAAATGAATCCCCGTTCAGCCATAACTAGATCGATGCGATTTGTGACGGCGATTGTTGTAAGAACTTGACCCCTTTGTTTTGCTTGCAGATTGGGAAGTACCAGGGTCATAGTATGTTACCTCTTTGAGTGTAATTAGTGGATATTTCTATGGTAATACTATCTAGAATCCTCCTTGGTTAGTTAAAATCGTTTTAGTGATCGGCCAAAATTAGAATTTGCCTCAACGCATGACACCAGAAAACAACTCTTCTCAACCCAATCGCCCTGAATCTAACGTGACTGTAGAAAGTCTCAACGGTGCGAACCCTACTGTGCCACCAGAATCAGGGACAATCGTCGCTAGTGCTGAACCCGAAAAACCAGTGCCGCCGCCTCCAACTCGCAAGGTTTTATTGCCGCAGCAGCCGGAACAAACGACTACTGAGAAGTCGGGTTCGGTGCTGACGCTGGGGTTGATCGCAGCGATGATTTTTGGGCTGGCGAATGACAACATTTGGCTAGGCTTAATTGGCGCCGTCGGTGCGATGGGCGTATCTCTGCGGCTGATGTGGCCGAGTTGGGGCAAAATCTGGGCGCAGGTAATTCCGCCGACTTGGCGCACGCTGATCGTCGCCTGCTTCGGGCTTTTAGCTGGGATTGTTGGCTTGCTGATGCTCAGTGGTACTAATACTGAACCGGGAAGCCGCAACATCCAAATCAACTGGGACGCCATCGGCGCTCTCGGCGAGTTGATCGGCGCTTTGGGCCAAATTTTGATCGCAATTTTGGGCGTTTACGTGGCTTGGCGGCAGTACGTGATCTCGAAAGATTTGACGATTCAGCAAAATCGAATTACGCAGCAGCAAACGATCGATGCTTATTTTCAAGGGGTTTCGGACTTAGCCCTTGACGAACAAGGGTTTTTGGAAGATTGGCCGCAGGAAAGGGCGATCGCAGAAGGCCGCACGGCTGCGATTATGAGCAGTGTAGATGCTGAAGGTAAAGCTAAAATTCTGCGGTTTTTGTCGCAGTCTAGATTGGTTACTCCTCTGAAGCGCGATCGGCTTTTAGGCCGCCCCATTCTTGACGGCGACGGCGGCTACGCTGAAGATAGAGATCACGGTATCCGCGTTATCGATCTCAATGTCATGTTAGCGGGTGCTGACCTGGCTGGCACCGATTTGCGGTGGACGGATTTGAGCGAAGCCAACCTCGTCCGCGCCAATCTCAGCAAGTGCGATTTAGTGAAAGCCAACCTCTCGCGCGCTGTCTTGTACGACGCCAATCTCGCTCGCGCCGACATGAGAGCCGCCGCATTATTCTACGGCTCGGCAGAAACGGCATCTCCCCGCAGCCGTACCGAATTTCCCAACTATCAAACGGGTGAACATACCGGCGCTGTGGTTGAACGTGCTGATTTCACCGCTGTCAAGCGGCTGTCGGAGGATCAGCGCTATTACTGCTGCGCTTGGTGCGGCTCGAAGTCGAGAGAGACTATTCCCGGTGGCTGCGAAGGGATTCCCAATAAACTCGGACGTTAAAATTAGCAGTAGCGCTTTACTTACCTATATATTTGGCGATCGCAATTGCAGCGGACTATACTTTAATTTTAAATCAACAGTCTTGCGCTGTTTTAGCCATGACAAATACTGATTTAGAGGTAGAAGTAATTCCGCAGCGTCCGCGCTCCAAAAGCAGGGACGGGTTGATTTTTGTAATTGCTATGTGGTTTCTGAGCCGATCGATAATTGCGATCGGGATGCAAGTAATTGCCCATCGCTCGACGCGATGCCGAACTCACAGCCTTCGGTTCCCGGCTTTGTTCCCAAAAGTGGCTAGGAGTTGTTTTCGCATTGGGACGGCGAATGGTACACCAAAATCGCTACTCTGGGCTACAGCTATGCAAATGACGGGCAGCAGCATTCTGTGGCGTTCTATCCGCTTTTTCCTTTGCTAATTCGGGGATTGATGGCTCTCGGAATGCGAGTGGAAGTAGCAGGGGTACTCATCAATAGTTTGGCGTTTCTGGGTGCGTTATTGCTGGTCTACTTTTGGGTAGAAGAGCGATACGATACTGGTTCAGCAAAGTGGACAAGTGCTGTGCTAGCTTGGTGTCCGTTCTCAATATTTTGCACAGTCATTTATACAGAAGGATTGTTTTGACTTAGGAATGAGAATTAAATAACTTCCACAAGTTTGTGGGATGGGCGTCCCGCCCGTCCCAAAAGGACGGGGGGGACGCCCATCCCACAAAAAAAATTAAAATTTTAAGTTATTTAATTAGCGATCCATAAGGTTTTTTGTATT
>NZ_JANMZH010000836.1:0-12622 GCF_031383065.1 Microcoleus sp. OTE_8_concoct_300
AATAATTTTTTGGGTCTGGAATTTAACATTTTTATCGATTGTTTACTTGGGAATTTTGCCTGTTATAGGAGTGACATTAATTCTGGCGACAATCGATGGCATCATCCCGCTAGAGTTTTCTTTGACGATGGCAGCTACGATAGCAGTACCGACTGTATGTACAGTAATAGGAGCTAGGCGTTTTAGCAAGCAACCCCTAGAGCTAATGCGTTGGTTTTACGGCGTAGAAGCACCGCTATTCTTGCTGTGTTTGCTCCGCTTGTTCCTGCTGCGAGAACTCACCCCAGCTAGTTATCAAATCATCGCTACTATTGCTTTGTGCATTGCAGCATTTTCAGTGGAAATGCTGTACGGATATCTGGGTAAAAAAGAAAATGTTCACAATATCTCAGATTCTCAAACTTCCCATAATAAACAGCCTCGTTTTTTCAGGTTAATCGGAGAAAAGCGAAGTTCGTGGCTGCAATTAGGATGCCACAGTTTAATGCTAGTAGTTGGCATTTGGGCGGCAACATTGCTGATGTATTACGCTGTACCTGTGGCATTGTTTATACTTTATGGATTCTTCACTATAGTCATTGAATTTTTCAAGTTTACATGGGTATCAGAATTTTGGGATATCTTTAGATACGGGGAGTGGGTCTGGGGTTTAATTTGGATACCGCTATCCTTTATATTGTTTGGTTTAACCTGTAGCTTGTTCGTTGTCATGCCTTCGCTGTACGGCTTTCTATACATTCATTCCGCGCGGAAAATATGGCAGAGTTTTGCTGCCCAATACGGGAAAAATAAAGCGCTAATCGGAAGTTTGGGAGTCATAGCAGCTTGGCTGGCTATTTTCTCGGCTTTGCAGCAGCAGCCACAAGTTGCAGTAATGAAAATGCTGGCGACTCCCCCCGCAAATGACACGGTTCGCCAAACTTTATTAGCCAAGTCTGATATAATTCGATCGGGCTTAGTTAACGCTTATTTGTCTCCTTACCGCTACCTCAGCACTGTGGGAGAAAACAACCACATTTATGAGATATACAAAAATAGTTTGGATTTGCCTGACGGAGCGGCTAAAACTGTGCAGAACAGCTATAATTTTTTCATGTCGCCGTTTTTGTATCAAGGCTCTAGTGCTGATGTAAAAAAAGCCGAAAAACTCTACGGCGAATTCTTCGATACGCAACTGCAAAAAGGCGACACAGAAGCAGTAAAACACGCGGTGCAGTCAACCTCAAACCGGGAAGAAGCTAAAGCTGGTTTGCTGAATGTCAATCAGGAAAAAGTATGGTTGCACTCGCAAGAAGTGACAGTCAAAGAAAACGGCGACTGGGCTGACGTTCAACTCTACGAAGTTTACAAAAATCAAACGCCGAACTTGCAAGAAGTATTCTACTACTTTTCGCTGCCGGAAAGCGCCGCAGTTACAGGAGTTTGGCTGGGCGATACTGGCGATTTAAACAAACGTTTTGTATTTACGGTATCGCCTCGCGGTGCAGCCCAACAAGTCTACAATCAACAGGTAGTAGAAAGAGTTGATCCGGCTTTGCTAGAACAAATTGGCCCCAAACAATACCGCTTGCGGGCTTTTCCAATCCCAGTTAAAGGAGAATCTACCCAAACGGGCGGACCAAAGGAAATGCACCTGTGGCTTACTTACAAAGTCATTCGCCAGCCGCAGGGTTGGGCTATGCCTGTTTTGGCTGAAAAACGCAACATTTTTTGGAACCAAAATACTCGCCGCACGATTGCTGGGAAAGAGGCCAAATACAGCGGGAAAGAAGCAAGAGAAACTTGGCTGCCACCCTTTTTGCCCGCAGTCGCACAGCAACCTCTAACAGCGCAGCAGGCGGTTCTACCGGGAGGAAATATTATTTCGGCTAAGCCGCTGGCTGATGCAAATTACTCGCTACCGCAAGGCAAACAATTGGCAGTTATTCTCGATACTTCCCGCAGCATGGCGGCCCAAATGAAGGAAGTAAAAGAGACTTTTGAATGGTTGAAAACGAATGCAGCAGGCAAAAATGCTGTTGATTTGTATGTCGCCAGCGCTGCGGGAATGCCACCTAAGTTTGTGGAAGATTTACGCAATTTCGATGCGGCAAAGGTGACATTTTATGGTAATATCCAGCTCAAGGATATGCTGCAACAGTTTGCACAGTTGCGGGGCGATAAAAGTTACGATACTGTATTTTTGGTGAGCGATCGCCACAGTTACGAATTGTCAGACGATCGCAAACCTAAAGTTTCCATCTCTGCGCCGCTGTGGACAGTGCATTTGGGAGGTTTGCCCCCCGGCTATGACGACGCAACTTTAAAGGTCATTCAAGATAGCGGCGGCGGAGTTGCTACGGATATGAAAGAGGCGATGCAGCGAGTGGCGACGACAGCAGCTTCGGGCCAATCTACAGTTAGCGTTGTTGACGGCTATGTTTGGAGTTATGCCAAAACGCCGCAGCCGAAAAAAACCGCAAAATCGGCGGCATTCGCAGAGTTAAAAGATACCGGAAATGAAGGCTTTAAACCGATAGCTGCGCGGCAGTTGATAACGGCACTTAGCAAGCAGAAAAGTTCAAATCAATTGACGCAACTGGATGCAATGCACGCAGTGGCTAAAAATTTCAAAGTGGTGACGCCTTATTCTTCGATGATTGTGTTAGTTAATGACGAGCAAAGGGAGCAACTCAAACAAGCGGAAGCTAAGAGCGATCGATTTGACAGAGAGGTAGAATCCGGTAAGGAGGAGTTGAGTAAGCCGAATAATCCTCTGAATGTTTCGGGGGTTCCTGAACCGGAAGAATGGCTGCTGTTGGCGGTAGGTGCGATCGGGCTTTTGGCGGTTTTCCTCCGGCAGCGGCGCGCGAAAATGGTAGGCTAAAAGTTACCCCCTCGATCGCGGGCGCGGTTGAAAGCGCTCCTTGTCAAACAAAGTCTGCCTCCGCAGACTAAGAGAGTGAGGGGGTATTTAAGCCGGACTTGATATCAAATATTAATCTACAGTGGTCTTGAGACGACTTTAGCTATGAGACAGAGGTTTCAACCCCTGTCGGACTTGACTAATTACTAATGACTAATTTATCTCGACAAAAACGCGATCGCCCTCAATCTTTACCGGAAAAGATTCCAGGGCATGGCTGGGTGCATTCACACATTTACCCGTATCTAATTTGTACTGATACTTATGAAACGGACAGGTAATGATGCCCCTGCTTACCTTACCCATGTCGATCGGATATTCTAAATGAGTGCAAGCATTGCGGTAACAAGTTACATTCGTACCTTGACGATTCAAAATCACTGAAGTTTCGTCAACATTTACCTTCAAGACACCCCATTCGGGAACTTGATTTAGCGCTGTTATTTCTACCCACATAAAATATTTATGCTCCGAAAAAAAACCAGATCCGGACTTACGCCTAACCTAATTATGTAGGGTGCGCGTTGCACACCTTACTGCTATCAGTAGCGTGTCAAACAACTTTTTGCGTAAGTCCAGATTATCTTATTTCAGCCGCAGGTAACGCATGAGAATGCTCATAACTTCACCCGGCTTTTGGGCTCGTTGCAGCGGGTTCCACTCGCTGACAGAGGCAAAACCCAAACAGTAAAGGATGTGAATGATGCTCCTCACCGCTTTGGGAGAACCTATCAGCAGGATTTTGACGGGTTCTCGATCGGGTTGTGGAGGCTCTGCGACGGGTACTGTCGCTGTAGCAGTATCGGTTCCTGGGGGATTGGCAAGGAAGTTTTTCGGCATAAGCATTATCCGGTTGTTTATAGGGTGGATTGCTGACAATCGTCAACAAGACTATCTTACCGCGGTGTAGACGAATGTCAACAATCTTTACTTAGCTGTGAGCTTCTGAGAACATAGAAGCCATGAGTAAGGCAGGAAAAGCGCTGAAACAGGTTTTAGAAACCTATGGCATCAGCCAAAATCAATTGGCAGCGATTATGGGCATTGGACGATCGAGCATTAACCGTTGGGTTAACGAGAATAGAGATCCGGCATCTGAAGCGGTTCTAGAGATTCGCAAGGGATTACAGCAAATTAATCCCGATGCAGCCGGGGAGTTCATTCGTTTGTATTTAGATGATTTGGAGGAAAAACTCGAAGAGTAATCATAGGGGCGATCGGGCGATATCCTCCCATCCGACCTAAGCTTAAGATCAACTCAACAAACAGCCGACTATTTAGGCAACATTTACGAAACGATAGCCTTGATCATGTAACCAAAGCTGTACAAGATTCTCAAAAATCTACCTAAATATATTGACAGTGGCTAGATATGGGTATATGCTGATCGGCAACGAAAAACATTGGAGGTCGAGCAATGTTACTTAGTTTCAAAACAGCATTGATACCAAATAACAAACAGGTTACACAATTCAAAAAAGCCTGTGGTGTGGCTCGTCATGCTTATAACTGGGCTAATGCCCACATCAAAGAAGTGTTAGAGCTTCGCAAGGATGACAAGTCGGTTAAGCTACCATCAGCAATTGATTTACACAAAAAATTGATTGCTGAGGTTAAATCTACTAATCCCTGGTATTACGAAACTAATAAAAACGTACCGCAGAAAGCATTGGCCCATTTGCGGCAAGCGTGGGATAGATGTTTGAGAAAGACATCTAAACAGCCTAGATTCAAGAAGAAAGGTCAGCATGATTCTTTTTACCTAGAAGCAGGTACAAAAGCCCAGCCAAAAATACAAAATGATGGCAAACGCGTCAGACTTCCTTCTATTGGATGGGTGCGATTAGCCGAGCCATTACCAGTTACAGCCGTACATAACTGCGTCATTTCACGCCAAGCTGACCGATGGTTTATCGCTATCAAGCAGGAGGTACAGAAGCCGACGGTAGCAGATAATAGACCGATTACAGGTGTTGATATCGGCATCAAAGAATTAGCTGTAACTAGCACTGGCAAGGTGTTTAAGAACCCCAAGGCTTACAGACGCATGAATAAGCGCATGAAACGTTTACAGCGTAATGTTAGCCGTAAGGTTAAAGGCTCTAATAATCGTGCCAAAGCCGTTAAGAAGCTAGGTAAAATACACGCCAGAATCAGCAATATTCGCAAAGATGCCATACACAAATTGACTAGCTATCTAACTAAAAACCACAGCGAGATCAAGATAGAAGACTTGTCAGTTAAGGCATTCTTGAAGAATCATAAATTGGCTGGTGCTGTTGCTGACTGTGGAATGTATGAGTTTCGCCGTCAGTTGGAGTATAAAACCGAGAAGTTTTCTAGCTTCTTAACGCTAGTGGATAGGATGTTTCCAAGTTCTCAGATTTGTTCTAACTGCGGTCAGCATCGTCATAAGATGCCGTTAAAAAACCGTGTCTATGTCTGTCCCGAATGCGGTCATACAGAAGACAGAGACTTAAACGCGGCAAAAAATATTGAACGATGGTTTGAAGGAATATTTATTCCGAGTCGTTCAGACTTGGCGGTAAGTTCTACCGTGTCAGCCTGTGGAGTAGACAAACCTCTTAGGAGTCATCCTAAGACTACGGTGAAGCAGGAAGTTAACCCCAAAACTACTTATATCCAGTTAAATCTAGATTTAGGTAGCTTTGGGTAGGTTTAACAGAACGGCTTTACCTGCTCTTCCCATGCTCCCGATTGTGTCAGAGAGTCATGCTCCTGTAAACGTTGCTGATTGTCATCTAAGGCGCTACACAAAGGTAGGAGCGAGATCCTCCCGTGCCAGTTATGCTTGAGATAGACTAAACAAATAGCGATCGTGGACATTAACCAGCAAAAAGAACAGTTCAGTTATGCGTATATTTATGCAGTTGCTGCCTCGGCTGGCTACTCCTTCCAGATAGCAGCTAGACCGTTAGATTTTGACGGCATCGATATCATTCTTGCTGGCGGTATAGGAAGTGGAATTATTCGATATCCCAGACTTGAACTCCAGGTAAAATGCACATCTAGGGATGTGATTGGAGAGGAAGCAATTAGATATCCGCTCGAAGTCAAGAACTACAATGACTTGAAAGTAGAAAATATTCAGACTCCCCGACTGTTAATCCTTGTAGTCGTACCCGACAATTTAGACAATTGGCTAATCCAATCTCAACAGGAACTTTGCCTGAAATATTGCGGTTATTGGGTTTCTCTGCGAGGTCAACCCCCAACCCAGAATCAAACCACTGTTACAATTTCCATACCCAGACAGAATATCTTTAATGTACAAGCTCTTACCACCCTCATGCAGCTAATAGAAGCAGGCGAAACCCTATGATAGTCACCGTTCGAGATCCCGAAATTCTCAAAAATCTACAGCCAGAGATCGTGCGTACTTACCTCGAAACGCATTGCTGGCAAGAAGTGCGACAAATTGACGATAAAGCGTCTCTCTGGAATCGCCACAGCGAAACCTCAGAAGAGTTAGAGATTCTGCTACCATTAAAACCAGATTTTTTAGACTTTCCCCGCCGGATGGCTGAAGTTTTACAAACCCTAGAAATTGCTGAAAATCGTTCCCAGCTCGAAATTCTCAGCAATCTCTTGACATCAGCTCCTAACATTACCATTCAAGGCATAGTCACCAACTTGCAAGAAGGAGCAGCCACCGGAAAAGTAACTTTGACAGGCGTTATTGTTGGCAAGCTGCGGCGCATTCAGTTAGAACTAGCAGAACCAGTCTACGAACTGGCAGTCAAAGCTTATCAAGCCAGAATTCCGGTTATTTGTCAAGGCAATTTAGTTAAACAAGGTCGCTCTTTTTTACTGCAAAATACCCATCACTTTACATTAGATTTAGATGCCTGGTTGGAATGAATGCAATGTACTATAATTAAACTAAAGAGCGATGGTTGAATGCTTTTCATAAGATGGTTAATGTCTTTATTAGTCAGTTCCTACGGATGAATCTGACTCAAAATCACCCGCAACCGATCGTAATCATCCTTCAGCAAAACACTCAAACTCCTGCCCGCTTCCACTAACCAAGTTCGATCGCGCATCCGCAACTGATAAATCTCACGAATCGCCGCCGCCGTCAGCGCATCCACCGGCGCATTACTCACCCCCAGCAGCGTCCTCAAAAAATCCAACTGAACCGTAAAATCAATCACCTCATCGGGTTCGCAGCGATAAACCGCCTGGTGAATTTGCGGGGGGCGCGGCGGCAAATACTGATAAATTTTACCCCTCGATGGGCCGTGACCGTTCAACCTTTCCGGCGCAGCCTCAAACCCCACAATCGCCACTCGAAACTCGGTTTTGAGCATCGCAAAAATCTGCGGTTGTTCTTCCCGCAACTCTTCCAGCGACAAACCCAAAGCGCGAGCTCTGTGCACCGAGTCGATCGGGCTAGTCGTAGCGTAATAAACCACGCCGTAAATTTGATTTTTCGACTCTTCATCCTCGGCCTTCACCCAACTCCCAAAAGGTGGCATCACGGGAAAGCTTAAGTCTTCCGGTTCCAAACATTGAGCCAAAAACTCCGAGGTTGCCGTCTCGATTACCTCAGCAATGCGATCGGGATGGCGCTCTTTTGTAGCAAATTGGGGTAAAGGTAAACGCATAATTTTAGTGATTAGTCATTAGTCATCAGTCATTAGTCATTAGTTTTGTGCTATTTTTCAAGGACCTTGAGTTAGTAGCCTGGTAATGGGTACTTTAGCAATTACAAATTACCCATTACCAATGACTAATGACCGCTGACTATTTCGCGCGACCAGCCGTAGCATCCACAAGTTCCAACTGCGATAGCCGGAACGTGATCAGCTTGTCCCAATTGCCGCCTTCAAACAGTACCGCGACTTTCCCGTCGCTAACTCGCTGGACTTGTCCTTGATAGGTGTAGTAAATCTCACCCTTATCTTTAACTCGAACTGCCGAACCTGGAAAAATCATCAGAAATATGGGTTAGAAACCCCGTCCTAAAAGGACGGCTTTACATTGAGTTAAAACTTTTGTGGGGTGGAGGGGTATGGTTGCCCCTCCGGCGAGGTATGGTTGCCTCAATCTCCTTTCGGAGTAAAGTTAGCTTCGCCAATGTTTTAAGAGCTTGTTAGGCTGAAAGCACTGTCCCAGTGACCTTAGAACTATTTAACCTTCAGCGACAGAGCAAGGAACTAGCTACGCATTCCAGGGTGTCGTGACTCAAAAAACGTAGTCAGTTAAGACGATGGCTGGTCAGAACGGCTTGTCAGATTTCTCTTTCAAGCCTCATGCCTTCAGGCTGAGGTTCCTGACAATTGTTTCAATGTTATGTTTGCTGTTTATAGTTTACCTTTTCTTGGCTCGAGACTTGATGCTAAAACAGGCAAGATGCCTGTTCCACATACTAAACAGGCAAGATGCCTGTTCCACAAACCAAACAGGCAAGATGCCTGTTCCACATACTAAACAGGCAAGATGCCAGTTCCACAAACTAAACAGGTTTCTTGTGGGGTGGGCGTCCCGCCCGCCCATCAAAAGCTGATTAACAATCCAAGATGTGAGTTAGGCTAAGGCTGCTACGGAAACTTTACCGGCAATGCGGCCCGCGATCGCCCGCAACTCCCTAGCTGAAGCAGAACCCGGTTGCCCCACCACGATCGGCACCCCCGAATCGCCACCTTCCCGCAACGGAATTTCCAGCGGAATGCAGCCTAACAGCGGCACTCCCAACTCAGCAGCAGTCTTTTCCCCGCCACCGGAACCGAAAATATCGTATTGCTTATCGGGCATATCCGGCGGCACAAAATAGCTCATGTTTTCCACAATTCCCAACACCGACACTCCCAACTGCTGGAACATCTTTAAACCCTTGCGAGAGTCCAACAATGCCACAGTCTGCGGCGTCGTCACGATCACGACACCAGCCATCGGCACCGCTTGCGCCATTGTCAACTGTGCGTCTCCAGTACCCGGAGGCATATCGACAATCAAATAGTCTAAATCGCCCCAATTCACCTGATAGAGGAACTGCCGAATGATCCCGTTTAACATCGGGCCGCGCCAAATCACGGGTTGGTCTTTGTCAATTAAAAACGCCATCGACACCAATTTGACGCCGTAATTAAAGGCGGGTTCGAGGCTTTCCCCGCTTTTTCCGTCCCTAACCATCACTTTCGCGTCCCCCAGACCTAACATTGTCGGGTCGTTGGGCCCATAGATATCCGCATCCAGCAAACCCACCTTAGCGCCGGTTTGCGCTAGCGCTACTGCCACATTTACCGCCACCGTGCTTTTGCCGACGCCGCCTTTGCCACTGGAAATTGCGATAATATTTTTAACGCCTTCAATGCCTTGGCGATCGACCACTCCCTTCTGCTGTGGCGTCTCGGCTGTCACCTCCACCGCCACTTTTTCGACTCCTGGCAACTGTTTGACCGCTTTTTGGCAATCTTCGACAATAAATTCTCGCAGGGGGCAAGCAGGCGTTGTCAGCACTAAAGTAAAGCTGACGACACCGCCGTCAATTTTGATGTTACGAATCATGTTCAATTCCACCAAACTCTTTTGCAGTTCGGGGTCTTGCACGGGTCGCAGGATTTCTAAGACTGAACTGACATCGAGTATCTTGGGCATTGTGTTCTCCACCATAGCTCTGCAATTGGGTTAGCGAATTTCCGATCGCAGGTTTAAGTATATTTTTATTGCTATTTTTTAATGTAACTTCATAGCGATCATTTGCAGACCTACGGTGGCATAATTACATGACGACTGGATTTGGCAATCATCGCCCATCTAAGACTAAAATCTGACGACAGAAAATTTTATGACAGTTTCTACAACACTTAAAACCGCCACTTCCCCGTTTTTGCCGCCGGCTGACTCTAGAGCTAGAGTCAGCCAATTTATGAAAACCCTACAAGACGAAATTTGTCAATCCCTCGAACAGCTCGATGGGCTGGGCAAATTTAAGGAGGACTCTTGGGAACGATCCGAAGGCGGCGGCGGACGTTCTCGCGTCATGCGCGAAGGCGATGTGTTTGAACAAGGGGGTGTGAATTTTTCCCAAGTGTGGGGGGAAAGTTTGCCGGCTTTGATTCTGGCAAAGCACCCAGAAGCAGCAGGTCACGATTTCTATGCAACGGGTACTTCGATGGTGCTGCACCCCCGCAATCCCTACTTGCCTACGGTTCACCTGAATTACCGCTATTTTGAGGCAGGGCCGATTTGGTGGTTTGGGGGGGGTGTGGATTTGACTCCTTATTACCCCTTGGCTGAGGATGCAGCTCATTTTCACAAAACTCTGAAAGCAGCTTGCGATCGCCACCATCCCGGATATTATCCGACATTTAAACTCTGGTGCGACGAATATTTCTACCTCCCCCACCGCCAAGAAACCCGTGGCGTGGGCGGGCTGTTTTTTGACTACCAAAGCGCTCAAGGCCAGCTTTACCGCGACCATAATGTCAAAGGTAAGGCTGCTGAGTGCAGCAACAACATCGGGGTGCCGGAACCTAGGAGTTGGGAGTCGCTGTTCGCTTTTGTACAGGACTGCGGCCGGGCATTTTTGCCGGCTTATACCCCCATAATTGAAAAGCACCGCTCAAAAGAATACGGCGATCGCGAGCGCAATTTCCAACTTTACCGCCGCGGCCGTTACGTTGAATTTAACTTGGTGTACGATCGAGGCACGACCTTTGGTTTGCAAACCAACGGACGCACTGAATCGATTTTAATGTCCCTGCCACCTTTGGTACGCTGGGAATACTGCTACGAGCCAGAACCCAACTCTCCAGAAGCCGAACTCTACTCCAAGTTCCTAAAACCGCAAGATTGGGCGAATTGGATGCCTCAGCAGTCACCGACCTGAGTTAAACTACTGGGACAGTAACCACCGCGATAGATAATAAATTTGAGGGAAGGGTCAGTGATTCATATTGATCAAAAAACCCACACGCTTCAAGACGGTACAACAGTTATCGTCTTAGCACCGACAGGACGGTTGGACATCACTACAGCTTGGCAATTCCGCCTCAAGTTGCAAGAGTGTATTTCCAAACTCAGCCGCCATGTCGTCGTGAATCTTGGTCAGGTTAACTTTATAGATAGCTCTGGTCTGACTTCATTGGTAGCAGGTATGCGCGATGCGGATAAAGTTAAGGGAAGTTTCCGCATTTGCAATGTTCATCCAGAAGCCAAACTGGTGTTTGAAGTCACCATGATGGATTCTGTGTTTGAAATATTTGAAACGGAAGAAGAAGCTCTAGAGGGGGTGCCACGCGCAAGTTGAGCACCTGCTTTGTATCTGTTGCGGTGTCGCGGGTAATTTAAGCTTGAGACTCAGAAGCGCGCAGAAACCCAGCACAAGAACAGGAAGCAGGTAAATTTTTGCCTGCTTCCTTCTGTCTTCTTCCTTTCTTGAAAGGTTGGGACGTTCACCAAAACACTGAAGTAGAAGAATACCTCAAGGTAAAGTCTTGCCTTCTCTCGCGACGATAACTCAATCTTTCTTCCTTCTTCCTTCTTTCTTGTTGCTTCTTGCTTTAACCCAAAATCTCAGAAGCAAAATCCTGACGCTTGACAAATCTAAAAGGGCCCATTAAAGCTCCCCAGATAGCCTTGCCTGTCGTGGGGCTTATTCCTTTGTCGTAGCTAAGAAATTCCTCGCCTGCGGCTTCAAATCCCAAGTCTACTTGGTAATTTTGCCCCCCGTAGGCAAAGCCGCAGCGAGTGCCCTCCGGCAAAGATGCCCGAAAGCGATAGCCGTTTGAGGCTAAATTTTGCACCGCAACCGAGAGGGTGCAGCCGGGGAGGAGTTGGATTTGCTCGTTCGTTAGCTTTCCAAGCAAGTCGGGGTTGCGACCGGCTCCTTTGACGGCTGCGATATCCTTGAACATATAATACTGAGCTTCTATAAGTCCCGGCGCTGTCTTAACCTGCCTCAATTGCACTAGACGGGGGCGGTATGGCTTATCTAATTCCAGAATGTTGGCTTGTTCGGCAAACAGGGCAATGCTAGGTTCGGAAAATAGAGCTATGGGCAGGGGTCTTTGCCACAAACGAAGGTGGACGTACCACGCCGGGTCCGCTAGCGCTTGTTCCCGGTTGTCAAATTCGCCCGCCATGTACTGGGCTAAAGCTATTAATTCAGGAGAAATTGTCATGTTTGTTTGATTTTTCCGGAGTGGGACTTGACAGTAAAAACTTATTGTGATATGCCTTGGGAACTCGGGGCTGGGCAAGTCAGAAGATTAAATTTATGAGCGCTCCCAGCTAAGCTATGATTGTAAAGATACTGGGGTTTAAAACAGTAGCCTAAATTTCTAGAATTATCTAGATTTTTTCAGATTTTAAAGAAGAGAGCAACAATCGTGATAAACTCGAAAAACGCCTGATTAGTGCGGGTTGTTAAAACTTACTTGGGGTGAAAACCATAGAAACACGCTTACCGGAAATTTGGGTAAAAGCCCCGTCCTTATAGGACGGATTTAATTGATTGCCGACTTTTGTTTTAATCGTTTAGTTGCGTCAATATCTATTTTTCAAATTTCATTGCATTCTATTTAAAATAGAATACAATGATACTATACCACAGGTAGAATAACCGCCGATACAAATGAGACACCAAGCTCAAACGACTGGTCGGAAAACAATAATGGTTAGTGGGTGGCGAACACCACGAAAAACACAGCTAGGCTAACTAACGTAAGCCAAAACCAGAAAAGTAAA
>NZ_JANMZH010000840.1:0-16564 GCF_031383065.1 Microcoleus sp. OTE_8_concoct_300
CGCTTTTTGCGCCAATTTTAAAGAATGGCTTGGGGTTGGTTCTCCAAACCCTGTAGAGATTTTGATTAATAGACCTCTTGCAAAAATAACTCGGACGGGCAAGATGCCCATCCCACAAGAGTTATTTTTTCTTGTGGGATGGGCATCTTGCCCGTCCTAGTTATTTTTGCAAGAGGTCTATTAATCAAAATCTCTACAGGGTTTGGAGAACCAACCCCAAGCCATTCTTTAAAATTGGCGCAAAAAGCGCAAATCGCTAGCATAAACCCGGCGAATGTCGTCGATTTCATAAAGTACCATTGCGAACCGCTCGACACCAAAACCGGCCGCAAACCCAGTATATTTTTCTGGATCTAAACCCACTCCTTTAAGAACGTTAGGATCGACCGTTCCGCAGCCCAAGACTTCCAGCCATTTGCCGTTCCACTGCAAATCAACTTCGGCAGAAGGTTCAGTAAAGGGAAAGTAACTGGTGCGGAAACGGATCGGCAAATCTTGCCCGAACATTTGCCGCAAAAACTCTTTAATCGTGCCTTTCAAGTCAGTAAATGTCAGACCTTCATCAATTGCTAAAAGTTCAATTTGGTGGAAAACTGCCGCGTGAGTAGCATCAACAGTATCGCGGCGGTAAACGCGGCCGGGAGAGACAATCCGAATCGGCGGTTTGTGCTGTTCCATGTAGCGAATTTGCACCGATGATGTCTGAGTCCGCAGCAAGTCGCCTCCTGGCAAGTAAAATGTATCTTGCATATCCCGCGCTGGGTGGTCGGGCGGGGTGTTCAGCGCCTCGAAGTTATAATAATCTGTTTCCATTTCCGGGCCGTTGGCGACGGTGTAGCCGAGGCCGACAAAAATATCGAGAGCGCGGTCTATGACGGCGTTTAATGGGTGAACGCGACCTTGGGGACGAAAAATCCCCGGCATGGTGACATCGATGGTTTCTGAGGCTAATTTGGCTTGGATTTGGGCGGTTTGGAGGGCGACCCGCTTGTCTTCTAAGTCGGCTTGCAGGGCTTCTTTGACAGTATTGGCGATCGCACCTACTTTTGGCCGCTGGTCTGGCGACAGTTTGCCCATCATGCCTAAAATCTGAGAGAGTTGGCCTTTTTTGCCGAGGTAGCCGACGCGCAACTGTTCGAGTTGTTCGAGGGTATTGGCAGTGGCGATCGCACTTTTGGACTCTTGAGCGAGAATTTCTAGTTGAGTTTCAATGTCGCTTAGCTGGACAGTCATTTTGATTTTAGATTTTAGATTTTAGATTTTAGATTGATGGCAGTTTTGAGCCAAGCTGAGTTTAGCGCAATTTTGGCTCGACAGTTTTGTTGATTTGAGATTTGAGATTTTTGGTAGTTACGGATAATTCGTAATAGGTAATTGGATGTTAGGGCGATCGCCCTAGTTGAATCTAGTTTAGTATTGTTATCAGGCCTATAAAAATTTCGATGAAACTTTTAATTAGCAACGACGACGGCATCTTTGCACAAGGCATCCGCAGCCTCGCCAACGCTCTTGCCGCCGCCGGTCACCACGTGAGCGTAGTTTGTCCCGACAGAGAGCGCTCCGCTACCGGCCACGGCCTCACCCTGCACCAACCCATCCGCGCCGAAATTATCGAATCTATTTTTGATCCCGCAGTCCAAGCTTGGGCCTGTTCGGGTACTCCCGCCGACTGCGTGAAACTCGCTTTGTGGGCTTTACTTGACAAACCGCCCGATTTTGTCCTTTCCGGTATCAACCACGGGCCCAATTTAGGCACGGACATCATCTGTTCTGGCACGGTTTCTGCCGCAATGGAAGGAATTATGGAAGGCATTCCCAGCATTGCTTTCAGCCTCGCGAGCTATACTTCGCAGGAATTTGGGCCGGCAGTGGATTTCGCTGTCACCTTGGTGTCACAGTTGGAAAAACAGCCAATGCCCAAACCGGTGCTCTTGAATGTCAACATACCAGCAGTCACACAAGCAGAAATTACCGGAGTTACCATCGCCCGTCAAGGCATTCGCCGCTATTTCGACATATTTCAAAAGCGCACCGATCCTCGCGGCAAAACTTATTATTGGCTGGCTGGGGAATTGTTAGAAGATGTAGAAGAAATCCGCGATTCGGCGGTGTCGCATGATATTCCTACGGACGTACAAGCTATTCGCGACAACAGAATAACCGTTACTCCGCTGCAATACAATCTCACCTGTGTTCCCGACTTGCACTCGTTGCGGGATTGGGCATTTAAAGATTTTCCAAAGCAGTGAGCTGCCATCGACCCGATCCGAGCGGTAAACTAGGAATTAAGGAAAAGTGCCTATAAAGGTCTATACCTTAGGCGTTAAGACAGGCTCCCCATTAGTTGTTGGTTTTTTTTACTCAAGAAAAACAGTTATGAACGCTCCCACCTATAACACTCATTCTCTCACTTGCCCGATCTGCAACCGTTCCAGCGTCGTAGGCCCAGTCGGGATGGTTAGCGGACTATTCACTTGTCCCCACTGCCATTCTCATTTAGTAATTAGCTGGAGTGGTCATTTTGTGCGCGATCCTTTTAGTCTTAAACAACTGACGGTGGGAAAGATGCTCAGGCGCGAGAGCAGACCGCTAGCTCGCATTCAGCGCGACTTTGGGTTGGGTAAGCATTTTCCGCTGATTGCAATTTTGGGCAGTGTGGTATTTTTTGGATGTGCGATCGCCGCTACGGAAAAATCCCTACCCCGACAGAATTCATTTCAAGGATTTTTAGAGTGGGTGAGCGGAACTGGTAATTCCCAAGATGTCTCCCCGTAACATTTGTTGACATAAATTGTGACAGATACTCCGTGCAAATATCTATTCCTTTAGGTATAAATCACAATATTGTAGCAATTGCACCAATCTTGAGGTGCAGGTAAGGACTTAGGCCCCGTGCCCTTCATCGTGTTTCCAAAAACATCAAAACCCAAGTCCCGCAGGGGTTTTAACCCCTGCCTCAAAGATCGAGTCCGGTGGACTTAAGTCTCAGAATGGTGTTTCGGGTTAAGTTGACACATATAGCAGTTCTCAATAAAGTGAGGTATGCCCTATGCCCTATGCCCGCTTATCAAGCGTGCACCTCATGTTACTGAGAAAGGCTATATTACATCGCTATCTTTTGAAACTCAGCAATTTTTCTAACTGCTGCTTCCAAAATTGCTGGCGACTCGACTAAGGCAAATCGCACGTAGCCTTCTCCTGATTTCCCGAAACCGGCACCGGGGGAAGCGGCGACTCCTGTACTCTGTGCTAGCTGAGTGCAAAATTTTACGGAATCTTCAGCCCAAGGTTCCGGCAGTGGAGCCCAAACGTACATGGTGGCCTCTGGTACGGGTACTAGCCACCCAATGCCCTGTAGCGCTTTTACAAAGGCATCCCGCCGTTTTCTGAAGGTTTCTACGCTGGTTCTGACGGTATCTTGAGGGCCAGTTAATGCGGAGATCGCTCCGTTCAAAATCCCTCGGTATTGGTTGAAGTCCACTGCGGCTTTTACCTGTCGCAGTGCTGCAATTAGTTCGGAATTGCCGATCGCATATCCGACTCGAAAACCTCCCATACTGTACGATTTGGATAGTGTAAAAAACTCGATCGCCACACTTTTATCTCGATCGGCCATAAAAATTGACGGCGCCATCAATTTTCGATATTCTTCCTCGTTACCAGGCTCTGCCTGGTAATGCATATCCAGAGCCTGGGCCTCTATTTTAGATCCAAAATTGCGATCGTCAAACACCAAATCCACATAAGGGAAATCGTGAACTAAAACAAGCCGGTGTTCCCGACAAAAAGCCACAGCCTTCTCAAAAAAAGCCAGCGGGGCGATCGCAGTTGTAGGATTGTGAGGATAGCTCAAAACCATCATCTTCGACTCAGCCAGCACTGCTGTCGGAATATCTTCAAATATCGGCAAAAACGCATTTTCCGAGAGGAGTGGCATCGGATAAATTTGACCGCCGGCCAAATGCACACCGCCCGCGTGGGAAGGATAGCCCGGATCGAGCAGCAAAGCAAAATCTCCGGGGTTGAGTACAGCTAAAGGCAGATGCGCCGTGCCTTCTTGGGAACCAATTAACGGCAGCACTTCTGTTTCTGGATTGACTGAAATGCCAAATTTTTTCTCGTACCAGCAAGCTGCCGCTTCCCGGAAATCTCTTGTTCCGTTAAACAGCAAATAACCGTGAGTTTTGGAGTCAGACAACGATCGGGCGATCGCCTCTGTAATGTGAGCAGCCGCCGGCAAATCCGAAGAACCCAGAGACAAGTCTATCACATTCTGCCCCGCTGCTCTAGCTTGAGCTTTTGCCCGATCCATAGCGGCAAATACATTAAATTGCAGTGGCTCTATACGTTTAGCAAATTGCATAGTTTTTGTATTGTTTGGGGATTTTAATGAAGGCTTTTATCTGGTTAAATATTTTTTTGAGCGGGCAGTTTTATTTGCTTTGTGAATCTTTTTTTTTATTAACCGCAGAGAGCGCAGAGGGCGCAGAGTATAGAGGAATATCGAGGAGAAAAGAGAGATGTTAAAAAAAATATTGGCGATTGCTATAATTCTAAGTTGGGAGTTGGGAGTTGGAAACTCCCGAATCATTTCAAAACTTTATAAGTGAGCGTCGAGCAAACCGATCAATTTTTCTTTACTAATAGCTCCCTCGTGAGAAAGCACTACTTCGGCATTTTTAAACAGCCTGAGAGCTGGAACTCCTTCTACTTTATACTCCTTGACAGTATTAGGATTGGGGTCAATTTCCATTTTAACCACTTTCAGCCGATCGCTGTAGTTGGCAGCTACCCAGTCTACCGAAGGCGCGGTCAGTCTGCAAGGTCCGCACCAAGTAGCCCAAAAATAGGCAAGCACTGGTTGCTCTGCTTTCAGGACTTCTGTTTCAAATTTTTCGTCGTTAATGACAATTACACTGTTGCTCATGGTTCTGCGATTATTTTTTCTATTTATTTCTAAAGCACCGGCGGGCGTGAAACTTTCACCAACTGAGAAGACAGGCCCAAAAAACTGTTACTAATTTTAAAACATTCTGTGAATTATTGAGTGCAAACTCAGGACTGGGAACTGATGGATAATTCTGTATGGCGTTTAATTCCACTGTTGTCGGCGTCTGGTAGCGTGCAGATGGCGATCGACCAATGGCTACTGGAACAGCATCTAGCCGGGAAAATTCCGCCAACTCTGCGATTTTACACTTGGCAACCGGCGGCGATTTCCTTGGGCTACCACCAGCGGCGATGGCCGGAGTTTTGGCAGGAGTTGTCTTGGCGGGGAATGCCTGTAGAGTTGGTGAGGAGGCCCAGCGGCGGGCGCGCCGTGCTCCACCAGGGTGATTTAACCTATGCAGTTGTGGCGTCGGGATTTGCCAGCAGCCGTCTGAAAGCTTATCAGACTATTTGCGAGTTTTTGATTGAGGGTTGGAGGGCAATTGGTTTAGATTTGCACTACGGAGAAGCTGGAAGGGGTTATATTCACAATCCCAATTGTTTTGGTACTGCCACAGGTGCGGATTTAGTTACACTTGATGGCTGCAAGTTAATTGGTAGCGCGCAATTGCGACGGGGTGATGCTATTTTGCAGCACGGTTCGATGCGTTTGCAGCCGGATGTTAGTTTGTTTTCTCAAGTGTTTGGCGAGGAATTAATTCCTGTGGAATTACCTCTATCTGAAGGGGGGGATGATTTTATTGCAACTGTAATTGATGTTTTGAGTGCGGCGGCTTGTCGCTGTTTGGAAATTCAGTTGGAGGTGCAGCCGCTTTCAGAAGAGGAATGGCAGGCTATAGCAGATGTTGAAGGAAGAAGGAAGAAGGAAGAAGGAAAATATATTAGATACCCAACTTCTTGAAGAAGTCGGGTATCTGGCTAACATCGCCAATCTAAAATCGGAAAACTTCTCTAGGGCTGCAGCTCCCTTTCAACGATCGGCTCTTTGGCAATTTCGCCCAATGTCACTGAATCCAGCAAGCTTTCCCAATCAGCAGCTAAATCTGTATCATTAGGATTAGCACGGCGAGCAGCAGCTAGATTGCTGAGGGCATCTTGCCAAATCCCATTTTCAGCATAAATAAAGGTTTTCAGGCGCGGATCTGCCTGATCTAATTCACTGAGGATATCTGTACTGAGTTCAACTCGCCGTACAACACCGCTTTCGAGCTGATCGCTCGATCTGTCTTGAGGGTCGCAAACTACTGTAAATTTCCAAGTGTAACTCTTGCCTACTTCCAAGGGCGGCACATTTGTGTTAGCAGGGATACTAACGCCGATCACCCCTGATAAATTCTTAATTGTCAGATCCTGTTGATAAATCTGGTTGCCGCTTTCATCTTCTAGGATCAGTTCGGCTAATTCCGCCTCTGTTTGAGGCAAGTAGAAAAAGAATGTTGGATAGTCGGAAACAGTCCGTCCGATATTATTTTTAGGCACTAAGGCTGTGAGACTTAGCTTACTAGTGCTCGCGCAGCCACCGCGCACAGATCTTACTCTTCGAGTGGGCGGATCATCGATATCTTCAGTAGGCTGAATGAAGCGCGGCCCTCCCGGTTGAGTATTGTCTGGCTCGGTAGGTGTGTTTACACGCGGCTGTCCCACAACTGCAAGTTGGGAAATGTTAAGTGTGGCGCTTGATACTACCGCTGCAATTAATGTCAGGTGGATGAGAAACTTAGTAATTTTTTTCATTGGCTTCATGAATGTTTAGGGATAGGTGCTGTTTATTTACTTTTTTTTCATTCCCAAAATGCGGTAGACATTAACTTTTTGTTCCCTGCCTTTTAAAGGCAAAGCTCCCCAAGATTCTACTTCAAATTTGTCTGCTAGATGCAGTAAGGTTTCTTCTGCAATCAATATCCGGCAAGTGTCCTCTTGCCGATGCTTTTCGCAGCTTTCGAGCCGAGAGGCAATATTTACGCTGTCGCCGATCACTCCATATTCTAAACGGGTTGTGCCTCCCAGACTACCCACCATCACAGGCCCTGTAAAGATACCTACTCGCATTTTTGCTCCGGGCAAACCGCGATCGCTCCAATTTTGATTCATTTGTGGCAAGCGGGCACTGATGGCTAGCGCGCAAGATACGGCTAGGCGAGCATCTTCTGCAATTTCTTGTGGAGTGGTGCGGGGAATGGGTACGCCAAAGACTGCTAGCATCCCATCTCCGGTAAATTTATTAATCACGCCTTGATGTGCTTGGACTTCTTGGGCCATTGCGGATAAATACTCATTTAACCAACTCATTACTACTTCGGCCGGTAGTTTTTCGCAGATTGTACTAAAACCCTGCAAGTCGGTGAGGATGATGGTAGCAGTAACTTTTTGGCCGGGCAATAACCCTGATTCGAGTAGATGGACGCGTTCTTTCCACAGGGCATTTGCGATCGCCGGTGAAGTTTGTTGTCCTAATAATTTCATCACAATCCCTTGCTGTTGCCTCGACTGCTCGTACTTATAGATTACTGCGACTCCTGCGGTGATTAAAAGTGCCAGGGTTGGAGCGATTACAGGTATCCACCCCTGTTGCATGAATAGGAAAAAGGTGAATCCGAATAATGAGCCGCCAGCGGAGAGCGCGAGCGCGATCAAATTCAGCGATTTTTCTACCCGCCAAGCTAAACAGCCGCCCACTGCACTCCAAACAGCGATCCAGAGAATTTCTTGCCATTCGTCCCAATACCAAAATAGCCCTTTGCCGTCTAAAACTGCACTGAGAATTTGGCTAGTGGCCGTTGCGTGAATTAATACCCCAGCCGTCGGGATATTGCCCTTTTTAGTACCGCTGTAAGGGGTAGAAAAAACATCTTTTACAGTTGGGGCTGTAACGCCTATTAGCACTATTTTACCTTTTACCAATTTGGGGTCAACTTTGCCCTCAAAAACTTGAGTTAGTGTCACGGTCTCTGCTATATTTTTAGGAGAGCGGTAATCGAGCAATATTTGATAGCCTTTGGCATCTATGTTCTCATAACCTCCTGAGTTCGAGTGCAATTTTGCAAATACTACTTTATCTACCAAAAATTCATTTTTTTCGGTAGCTTTTGACTCTATTTTTTTGTTATCAAAATATGCAAAAGCTAGTCGTGTGGAAAATGAAAAAAGCGTTTTTTTACCATCGCCAGCCGACATCAAATTGCGACGCACTATACCATCTGGATCAACTACTAAATCGTTAAATCCTACCCGCTTCTCTGGTATGTAAGGATTTGGTGGCACTCGCTGGTACTTTGAGCTGCCGCGGAAGGTAATCGGAAATACTTTGGGGTTTTTCAATTGAGTTGCTAATTCTGCATGGCCCGGCTCGTAGGGAATGTCGCGAATTATATCGAGGCCAATAGCTATGGGTTCAAGACGCGCTATTTCGGCGATCGCTTTTGCTAAAACGCGATCAGAAATTGGCCATATTTTAAAAGCCTTAATATCTTGCTCTGTGATTTCAACTATCAACAACCTCGGGTCATGGCCCGGATCAGGTCGCAACTGCACCATGAGATCGAAAGCCTTTAATTCTAGTGGCTGCAACCAGCCTAAATGCCGCACTCCCAATAGAGTTACGGTCACGGCAATGCAGGTAATAGCAAGAGGTTGCAAGTCAGCGAAGGCGAAGGAATGAGTTAATTGTTTCCAACATCTCTCCCCCAATTTATGATAAATTCTCTTAAAGAATTTGGGCATAAAATTTTTTGTTTGAACCTTCATTGACAAAGTGTGCTACATCTTAACTTGTCACTAATGCCCCTTACCGATGCCCAAATTTTAATTGTCTTGTACTGTTTTGGCGATCGCACTTAACTGTAATCCCTGGGGATAGCTGTTTTCTTCTTTGCTGCGCTTGATGTCGGCGCTTGAAATCTGGGGTTTGAGGTATGTTGCCAAAACTTTAACCACGTCACCCCGATCGATCGTCCCTGCTACTGAACCAATCGGCGAGAGGACGATGATTCGGGGGAGTTGACGGGCTTCCATGGTGTTAATTACATCTGCGAGGGATGCTTTTTCGGAGACGGTGGGGGTTTTTTCTAGGGGTTTCAAAATGTTGTGCAATGTCTGAAGTTGCCATTGACTGCGTTCTGTGAAGCGGATATCGTCGATCGACACTAAGCCCAAATCCCTGCCGTTGCTCGCCGCAATGTAAAATGGAAACGGATTGACTTCTAACAAATATCGATCGGCAAATTCTCGCAGAGTCAAATCTGCATCTACAACTCGAAACTCGCGGCTCATCGCCTCGCCGGCTTTAATTTTAACCAAGGCTTCTTGCAATCCGGCAAAGCGGCTGTAGGCTAGGGCATTACGAATCGCAAAAGAGCCGATCAGCGCAATCCACAAGCCACCGTACTCGCGCGCTAACAAGCATAAACTTAGACCCAAAGCCACGGCCACCCAACCTAAAACTTGTCCTGTTTTTGCCGCCCAGCGAACGCCGGCAAATCGAGAGCCTGTTATTTTCCAAATTGCTGCTTTTAAAACTTGTCCTCCGTCCAAAGGCAGACCCGGAATTAAGTTAAATAATCCCAAAACGAGATTGATTATTGCTACCCTTTCGGTTACCATTGCCAGCAAACTTTTCGGGGGGAGCACTTGAGAACCCAAACCGAGGATTAAAAACAGCGCCAAGCTGACGAGAGGGCCGGCAATGGCTACTTGAAAAGCTTGACTAGGAGTTTTTGATTCCGAGTCGATTGATGCAATTCCACCAAATAAGAATAAGGTAATAGAATTAACTTTAATGCCTTGCGATATCGCCGCCAAGCTGTGTCCGAGTTCGTGCAAGAGCACGGAAGCAAACAGCAGCAGAGCTATTGCCAACCCCGCACTCCAAGAGAGCGCAGGCCCCCACACGCGGTAACTGCTGGCGTATTCGCGGGTTGCTAAGGCTAAAATTATAAACCACGAGTAATCTATAACTAGGGGGATGCCAAATAAAGAACCGATTCGCCAACCTGTCTGCATGAAATTTCCTGGGAAAGGGGAGCAAGAAAGAGTTTCTATTATATCTTTTCTGCCCCTTGCCTTTGCCTTTCCCCAGATTTTTACAGAACTCCGGCGTTACCCAAGCCCAAGATTACTCCGGCTCCGAGCAAGTGGCCGAAGCTGGTTGTTGCCAGCAATTCTGGTATGCCGAAGCCTTTGAACAATCCAGGTACTACAAGGGGTAAAGCAGGACCCTTGCCTCGGTTTTGCTTGTTTATGCCGTAGTAGCCGATCGCGATCGCCAGCAAATTGCATAAAATCATTGTCAGTCCTACCATTGGCGACCACTCCGGCGTTGAAGGAGCGGTAGATTGTACGGCTAACAGCAAAGATGAGTTGATCATGTTTTTATCTCCTGATTTCACAGATAAATTGATTTCCCAGATTATAAAAAGCGGTTTGCATTAAACTAAGATTTGTTTTAATAGTTAACAATTCGTTGATATTTTGATACAAATTCGGAACCGAGGAGGAAGAGTGCGGGTTAAAATTTGCGGAATCACTAAATTAGACCAAGGAATTGCGATCGCCCGCTTGGGAGCCCAAGCTTTGGGGTTTATCTGTGTGCCGGCTTCCCCTCGCTATGTCAGCCCAGAAACTATTCGCCTCATTGTCGAGCAGTTGCCGGAAAATGTCGATCGCATCGGCGTTTTTGCTGATACCACAATAGAAAATATCTGTCAAGTAGCAGGCGAGTCAAATTTAAGCGGGGTGCAGTTGCACGGAGATGAAACACCGGAATATTGCGATCGGCTGCGGGAGTTTTTGCCGGGAATTGAAATTATCAAAGCTTTGAGAGTTAAGACTCCTGAAACTCTAGAGACTGCGGCTATTTACGCTGTTCGTGTCGATACTTTACTGCTCGATGCTTACCATCCCCATCAACTCGGCGGTACTGGAAAAACCATCGACTGGATGATGTTAGCAGAGTTTAGACCCCAGTGTCCTTGGCTGCTGGCGGGCGGTTTAACAGCGGATAATGTTTTAAATGCAATTGATAGCGTAATCGGCAATAACTTCAGCGGTGTTGACCTTTCTAGCGGCGTAGAAAAAGCGCCGGGAGATAAAGATTTGACCAAAGTTGCCCAGTTGTTTGCTCTCATTAAGTCAAGTTGCTAATCATTGATAATTGGCCATAGAAAATTCGCGCTTTTTATCCGATTCATTCTTTAGTCTGCATGGGCGAAGTCTGCCGTAGGTTAGGCAGACTTCCTTTGTATAGTAGCGGTTTCAACCGCAGTGTATGCCCTTTATTTTTTTATCGACGGATCTCAAAAGTGCGATCGCCCTCCGGGTCTTCGTATTCCAAAACCAACTCACTAACCGTAGCACCGGTGGGGCCGCGGTGGCACCAGCCAATCATTCCTTCAACAGCTTTTTTCTCGCCTTCAAAGACAGCCTCGACGCGGCCATCGGGGAGATTTCTCACCCAGCCCCTGAGGCCGAAATACTTTGCTTTATTCATCGTTGAATATCGGTATCCGACTCCTTGAACTAATCCGCTAACAAAAACGTGGACTCTGACGGGCGACGATGATGGGTTTTTCATAAACGGGTCAACTTACTGCTAACATCTGTTTGAAAATTTTAAGGATCAGTTTGATTATGTTAAATTTTACTGCGATTCCCTTCGGGATAGCTCCGCCGCGCGTGCTGCCGGGATTCCTGATACGTCGCGTCACCCTGGCTTTTTCAACTATTCCCGATTTCACTGATTGGCTGGTTGTAGCTATGCTCGCGCTGGTTTACACTTCGCTCGCTCTTTCCGTGGGTTTTTGGTCGGGATTTCTAAAAGTAGACGTGCAAACCTCTCGGCGTACAATTGTGGGAGTGCTTCTTGGCTGTTTGTTAAGTCCGGGCATCACCGAGGAATTATTTTTCCGGGTGTTAATGCTGCCGCACCCGTTCGAGAATGCTTCTGGGTTAATGCTGTGGTTTTGGGGATGCGCGAGTTTGGCGACTTTTGTAGTTTACCACCCGCTGAACGCGCTGACTTTTTACCCGGTTGGTCGATCGACCTTTATGAATCCAGTGTTTTTGCTGTTGGCTGCAATCTTGGGAGTTGCGTGCTCCATCGCATACCTGCAAAGCGGTTCTATCTGGCCTGCGGTGGCCGTTCACTGGCTTGCAGTGACAGCCTGGCTGCTGCTACTGGGCGGTTACAGGAGGCTGTATGGTTAAATGTAAAAAGTCCAGCATAACTATTTTGTCGGGAGGATGTCAGTTGTGGGTATCATAGGAGCGATCATAGGTTTTTTGGCAGGGATAGCAGTTGCTTACTGGTTAGTGGAAAAGCGGTTAAACAAGCAAAAGCAAGAATACTTGCAGCAAACTCGCAGAATTACTGAGGAAATAGAATTAGCTCAGATGTCTCGGGTGCAACAAGCTGTCGAAACTCAGCAAGGAGAACGGGAAAATCAGCTTAGAAAAGCTACTATCGAACACGAAAATTTACTCAGACAAGTTACTACTCAATACGAAGATCAGCTCAAACAAGTTGCGAATCAATACGAAAATCAGCTCAAACAAGTTCTGGCAGAACGCGATAGTCAGCTCCAACAAGTTGCTGGCGCACACGAGCAGGAGCTGCGACAAATCAGCGAGGAATTAGAAGCCGCTAACAATGCTAGGCTGGAGCAAAATCTACAATCTTTGCAAGCAGAACATGAACATCATTTACTCAGAGTTGCTGACGAATTGCATCTAAATTATCAAGCTCAGATCGAGGAACATTTGCAAAACCTGCAACATGAACACGAAATTCGCTTGAGGCAAACTGCCGAGCAATATGAGAACCGCGAAGTTGAGATGCAGTTAAATATGGAGGCTTTGCAACAGCAATACGAGAGTCAGTTGCAAGCGGCTAACGAGCAGTTGAAAGCTCACGAAGCTCAGATGCAAGCTACTATCAGGTCTTTACAAGAGCAGTACGAGAGTAATTTACAACAACAAGAAGTCCCGGAGCAGCAGTTCAGTCAGTTAAATTCAACAGAATTTGGAGAAGGTTTACCACAACAAGAAGTTTGGCAGGAACAGTCAAGTGAGTTAAATCAAACAGCAGTTCAACTAGAGTTAAATTACCCAGATTTTTCGCAACCACAAGCAATTAATTTACCTCAACCCGGAGCCGAACAACAGCTTCCAATTGCCAGACAAGCACCAAGCTATTCGGTGGCGCAGTTGATGGGATGTGTTCAAAGTCAGGACAAAGAAACCCGCAAGTTTGCAGCGTCTGCTTTAGGTCAAATGGCTGCTGCTAATGCTCTGAGAGCCGAAGGTCAGCGAGCAATAGAAACCTTGGGGAAATTAGCTCAAGATGTTTACCCGGAGGTACGCGAAGCTGCAGTGGAAGCACTAGCAATGTTTAAGTCTGAAAAAGTGATTCCGCTGCTACAAAAATCTTTGCGAGATACAGATAGCGGTGTGGCTAAATCGGCAAGTGCTGCGCTCAATAAGTTTAAGTTTTATCCCCGCACTCCGGCGGCTAAGCCGAAAACTTTTGATGTGAAGAAACTAAAGCGTTAAGTAGTTACTAGCATACATATAGCAATTCTCAATTGCCTACAACATAGTAGGGATACAGCATAGTTGTGTCCTTACCGGGGTGCTGTACTGCACTCAATTGGGATTACTACCACAAACATATAGTGAACACTTTGGAGGTTGGGTTGGGGAAGGAAATCAAACTCAATTATGCGATCGACAACTCGCCCAATCCTTAGCAGAAATCACCGACACGCCGCAGTTTAAAACCCTAGGCTGAAACCTTTTTTAGCAAGAAGCGATTTCAATCGCTTCTTGTATCTTCACCCATACTGTAGGGGCGTGTTTTACCAACAATATTTGAGAACCGCAAACAATGTTGTAAACCCGCCCCCACACAACCGATAACCCAGATTAACCTGATGTTCGATCGAATCCAAAAAATGTAGATTCGGATTTGTCGTATTCGTGGGGGCGGGTTGATTATATTGTTGGTTTCTGAGATAGATGATTGGTGAAACCCGCCCCTAAACTTAACTCCTGACTAATGACTAATTCAAAAACGTTGCTTTGTACCGAGCACAAATTTGAGATCGCCGGAGTCGCTAACACCCATATCTAAGCGAATTAATCCAAAGCGCGATCGCACCCTCACACCCACCCCAACACCCGCCCCAGTCCCCGGTTTGTCCCTGACTACGGCCGGTTTTCCCAGTACGCTATCTCCCGTTCCCAAATCCGACTCAAAATCAACAAATATCACGCCGCCGACATCCCTGCCAACAGGAAACCGATATTCGCCGGAAGCCAAGAAATAACTCCGGCCGGTGCCAATATCCCCGCTATCGTAAGTCCGCACGGAATTGCGGCCGCCCAGGCGAAAAGCTTCTGTTGGGGGCAAATCCCCGATTACCGTCCCCGCTTGCAAGTTAAAAGCCAACATTTCAGGCAAGGTTTCGGACTCACTCAGGCCGAGCAAAGTTACTGGTACATACTGTATATAATTAGCCAACAGGCGGTTGCTCACAATGTTACCTGGCCCCAGAGGTATCGACTGCTCGGTGCTGAGGCTGAGACTCGAGCCGCTGGTGGGGTTGAAGGGATTGTCCCGCCGATCGAGCATCAAGTTAAAAGAAACAGTGTATAACTCGTCAACGCCGCTGCCGCTGAATGTGAGGGGATTGCCGAGTTCGTCGCGGCGGGCAATATTTAAGTTGCGATCGCGCGTGCTGATATTGGTATAGTTTAATCCCAAAGTCGATTGCCAGTCGCCCAAAGGTCTGGTAAACCTGAGATTTCCCCCCATCCGAATTTCCCGTACCCGGTTCCCGTTGGGCAAATCAATATCTTTGTTGAAAATTTCCGATATTCTGCGATCGCCAAAAGCTCTCACACTGTATCCCAAACGGTCGGGGGCGGCAACGTAAGGGCTGATAAACTCGACATCGTACTGGATACCTCGGAGGCTGGGCTGAAGTTCCACCTCTAGCCGCTGCGGGTTTCTGGCGAAAGTTCGATCGGTATACGAAAGAGGAACAGCAACGCCAATATCATCACTAAGACTGGCACTGACGCCAAAAGAGCGAGCCGATCGCTCTTGAACATTGTAGATAACATTAATATCCGTGCCAACTTCTTCGATCGAAACCGTAACCTTCTCAAACAATCCCAATTGCTGCAACTGCTGCAAATCCGATCGTACAACGGACGGGCTGTAGTTATCCCCCGGCTTGAGTTTGAGCTCGCCTCGGATAAAATCTTCCGAAATTCTGCCCTCAACGGGATTCCCTTTTGTATCAACAGCTTCGCCTCTGGAATTGACAAAGCGAATTTTCACCTCAGCAACGTAAACGCCCTCCGCATTGCCCGCTTGACTGATTTGTAGAGTACCGCCTAGCTGTGGGGCGTTGCTGTTTACTACTTCGGGGATTTCGGCTTTTGCCGCCAGCGTCGCCGGAGTTTTTAACAGAGATGTAAAATCTGTATCGTGGCTGGACTTGAGTGATATCAATTCCGGTTGCACCGGAATGATTGTTGACGGTTGACTGTTGACTGTTGACTGTTGACTAATGACTAATGACTGTTGACTAATGACTAATGACTGTTGACTGTTAACTGTTGACTCGATTTTATTATTGTGATGCAACCGGAAACGATATGAGGGAGATTCCCTAGGGGATAGCTGCGCCGCGCCTACTTCTTTTGAAGCTGCGAGCTCATCGGATGCCGGCAAATCCCGCACAGTTGGACTCACCTGAGAGGTTGGACCATTCTCAATCAACTTTTTATCAACAGGCAAGATGCCTGTTCCACAAAACAATTCATCTCTTGTGGAACGGGCATCTTGCCCGTTCTTGAGAATGGTGCCAGATGTGAGACTCACCTCATCCTCCGTCTGTGCCCTTGTGGGACAGGCGTCTCGCCTGTCAATTTCTGCGGTTCCCTCTCTCAACTCGGCCTGAGTCGGTGCGAATGTCGGATCGATCGCCCGCGCTGCCAATTCGCCACCCGCGGGCGCCGCCAAAGTCAAAAATGCAATAATCGGAATTCGCATACACATTAAATTTAAAGCACACCCAACGCATATTACCCAAAACCGGGCCCGAGAGCATAATTAGCCGAAAAGAAACCCGGTATTTTTGAGGATACCGGGTTTCTGGGATGCTGAAATTTGGGCAAACACGATCGACCGCGGGCGATCGTTAAATTTGTTTAAAGAGCTTGTCGAGAAACTCGTTTCTCAAAATGAGCCTGAGTCTGCTGCAACAGTTGTTCGCGACTATCTTTAGCGGTGGTAATGGTAGGGAGCAAGTTGCGAGCTTGTAAAGTCATGTGAAGCTGTAGGTGTGCTACGTACTCACTGACATCTTCGCGAAGAGAGCAAGCCGGGTACTGTTTTAAAGTAGAGTTCAAAGTGTTCTCCTGCCTTGAGTTTGCAGCATTTTCTATTGACACTCCCCGCGCTAAAGCTACGGGGATTCTTAAGACTTTCGGGCCTTAATATCCCTATTGCCAGGGTTTCCGGGCGCAATCCTTTTGCCAAAAATGGCGGTCTGCTATCCTAGTCTTACAACTAGCTCCTCGGTCGTGACTTTCCTCCAGTCCGGGGGTA
>NZ_JANMZH010000865.1:0-1171 GCF_031383065.1 Microcoleus sp. OTE_8_concoct_300
GCACTTAACGCTCTTAATCAGGAGAAAACATTGCAGCGTAGTCTTCGTCAAAAAATCAAACAGGCTTCTATGAATAATGATTATATGATGACTGTTCTCAACTCCTTTTGTCAAGCTTGATTGAGATGCTCTTACCCTGCCCAAATTACCTGCGGGCAAACTACAGTAAAACCCGCTACTGATTCGACCATTTCTCATGACAATTCTAGCTCTAGCTTGATATTTAAAGTTCAAGCAAAACTAGAACTAGATGCGAATGTGGTAGCCCGAATAACCAAAGCTAGTGGCAGATTTATCTTAGCTACTAATGTGCTGGATGCAGAGCAATTAAGTCCTGATGAAATGATTGTAAAATATAAGGAACAGCAGTCGGCAGAGAGAGGGTTTGGGTTCCTAAAAGACCCGCTATTTTTTACGGATAGTGTATTCCTCAAATCCCCAGAAAGAATCGAGGCTTTAACTTTAATATAGCGGTTCTCAAAAAAGTGAGGTATGCCAGAAGCCCTATGCCAGATGCCCTATGCCAGATGCCAGATGCCGGATAGTACCTCATCTTTCTGAGAAAGGCTATAATGGGTTTATGTTTGTTGGTTTATACTTTAGGTCAAAGGTTACTCAGGCAAAACTTGCAACTCAGTAATAAAACCGTAAAAAATCAATTGGGCCAAGGAACAAATCGACCTACTTTGCGCTGGATATTCCAAAGTTTTCAATCAATTCATGCGGTTTGTATTCAAGGAATTCAGCAAGTTTCTAATTTGACATCGGAACGGTTGGCTATATTAAATTTGTTTCCAGTCACCTGTCGGTCTTATTATTTCTTGTTGTGAAATGAAGTTGAATATTGATTGATAAAACTAACTTACATTTAAATAATTGTTGAATCAGCAGTGATGTATTATTGTCATAATGCGGGCGATATGCTGGCAATTAATAGTTGTTAATGGTCTAATTTTTGACGTTTTATGGGTTAAGAAGATTTAATTCATGCCCTCACGTCAATTTTTAGGGATTCCTAACTGCATGATGCGATGGCTCTCTGGAACTTACGGTGATATTTTTATCTAATTAGAAAAGCAAGCTAATACACGATCTCGAAAATTGTCAAAATTAGAAAAGCCATATCCTTGTCGCATAATCAACTTAATTCGATTATTTATCCCCTCCATCA
>NZ_JANMZH010000886.1:0-2365 GCF_031383065.1 Microcoleus sp. OTE_8_concoct_300
ACATCAAGGTTGCGATCGACTATTCCCGTCTCTGGTGGCCATTGAGCGCCCGGTGAGGGCCAGCGCGTGTAAAGCAAACGTACCCGCGTTGGAAAACCAAACATCGGTAATAACCCCGCATTGGCCAAACGTTCGCTCAACGCATCTTGCGTGTATGTAGGGTCATTGACAACATTTTGAATGGCATTTATCAAGTCTTGGCGGAGATAATCCAACATTTGAGAATTACTAGCATTCGATAATGTTGTTTGCACTCGCAAAATATCCAAAACTGACAAAATCTTCGGTTCATTGGCTGGATGGTTTAACCAATTGGCGATCGCTACTTTATAATTATCCCAAGTCGCAACATCACCAAACTCACCGTGTACGTTGTCAGTCCCACCTAAAGACGCAGTGATTCCCGTGTCTGTGAAAGCTTGCCTTAACACTTCTTTGATGAGGACGCGCTGGAAAATTTCTTGACTCTTCATCTCAACGTAGGGCGGTGGCGGCGGATCGCCTGTGATGCTTTCAGGACGCTGGAAGTAAAAGTCATCGTGACTTCTACCTCGACAGAAGGTAACAGCTAATGAAACTCCCGCAGAACGCCTGCCAGCACGACCAACTCGTTGCTGATAATTAAATCGGCGGGGTGGCATATTTGCCATCATTACTGCTAGCAATGCACCAATATCTACTCCCGCTTCCATTGTCGTTGTGACGCTCAGTAAGTCGATACCCTGAACCCGCAAAATTTCCTGGTTGATAGGGATGTCTTGAAATAACCCCTGGCGCCTAGTTCGCTCTTTTTTGTCAGTTTGACCCGTTAATTCCTCTGCATTCATGCGGAAGGGCTGACCTGATTGTTCTGAGAGATAGGTATAGTAATCAAAGTCAGTGGTTGTCCGTCCGGGGGTTAGATGAATTGTGGGAATGTTGGGATTGTCGAAGCGGCGATCGCTGTTACATTCGGGGCAAACTCCAGCAGCAGGTTGAATAAAGAAAGCATTGCATTGCGGACAACGGAATCCCGGACGCGAACCATCAGAATTTGCCGGGGGTGGTAAAACGAGATAGAGGCGATCGGGATCGAGTATAAATCGTTGACTTTGAGATTGATTTGAAGGTTGGATTGGAATGACTTGTTGTAACTGATGCTGCACGTCGCTTAGTTCAATGTCCGTTCTACTAATGTACCGTTGAGCAAACTTAGGCAAATCTGAATTATTGTCGAGACGGACATGGGAAAAATAGCGATGTAATTTCCGAATTCCTAATTGTCGAATCACTGCTTCAGTTGCTTCAATCAACGGAGTTCGGTTTCCTTGATATTGATAGCTAACCCAACCCTGTGCCAGTCCTTCAATAGTCCGAGCAATGTGGGGGAAAAGAGCATACATCAACTCTTCAGTTAAGAGAGCTTCCAACAGGTCAGCATGAGCTCTCTGTTCCTGGGTGCCGGGAATAACTCGTGCGATTGGATTAGCATTCCAGTTGTAGCAATCAAACCAAGGAAACCTTTCTACTCCCCTTCCCTGTCCGACTGTATAGGTCATAGTCCGAAAGCTGGGTCTGCCCGGACAAATGCCATAATTGAGAAGGCCATCTCGAATCTTATCCCGCAAATTCAGAAGAGGAATTCCCCCTGGGTAGCGCTCTAGTAATCCTAGCCATTCGTCACGAGCCTGCTGATTACTTGAGGGCAAATCATCAATCCAGTCTCTTGCTTCATTTACCAAAGCCTGATTAGTATTGCGAAATCGGTTGCGCCGAACCATATCATCAGGCTGCGGATTCGCAACAACAGCAGTGTAAAGATCTGGGTTCAATGCCTGCAACCTAGTCAGTGCTGTTTGGTTATTTGCACAAGTAATGCGGAGGAAGCCTACAAAGTCATTCCAATAATCTTGAAAAGACTGAATCAGTAACATCCGCGCCATGTCGCGATAATGATCGCGCTCCATCCCTGCAGCTAGCTTGGCGGCATCTTGACGGCTGTCGGAAAATATGACCAGCTTGCGAGACGAGCGACTGGTGGGGCTTATTGGTGCTGGCATTTCTCTCATAAGTCCACTGGCAAGCACTTGGCAAGCTTTCTGAAATCCGGTGCGGTGGAAACGCAGGGGAGTAGGAAATTTGTCTCGTCTTCCGTAGTCAGCATCACAGCGAGGACATTTACTTGGCAATGCTCGTTCTTCTGGATGATTGCCTACCACTTGATAGAGCCACCCTGGTATTTCTTCATCTACTTGTGGTTGAGTGCTATTCTGCGTAAGTGCGCCTGTAGTTCGATTTAACTTGGCACAAACCCATCGGCGTTTTATTTTATCAAGCGTCCATTCTCGGTCTTGTGGCTGCGTATCCCAAACAGGTGTCTCTCCAG
>NZ_JANMZH010000909.1:0-5713 GCF_031383065.1 Microcoleus sp. OTE_8_concoct_300
TGCCCGGCTACATCGTAAGACTCTTTGTTATTCTAAATGTGAGGAAATGCTCAAGCATTCTATTAAGTTATTAATACATTACTTGAAGTTTGACGATATTCCCATTCCTGGGGCATTCATACCTTGATTCAGCAACGCCTCAATGCTATGGGATGAACGAGCTATTGAGAGGGTTAAAGGAGTGCATCACACTACCATAATCAAATGGGTAAAACTTGTTGGAGAGGTACTACCCGAGGCTTATAATCCTACTGTGATACCGCAAGTATGTGAACTTGATGAACTTGAAACTTTTGTCGGCTTAAAAAAAACTTGCATCCATTTAAGCGTTGTAGCAGAGAATTAAGTTGATTTTCCAGTAGGGCGACTTCCAGGCGGCAACTCGATCGAGCACTGCGCGAACCGCAACGCCAAGGCGGACACAGTGCTTCGGCGACTTGATAATGTAGTCGTCCAATCCGGATTTCATCGCCTCTACAGCAATTTCTTCGTTGCCAGTATTCGTAAACATTATGGTCGGGCATTATGGATAACTGGCTTTGATAGTTCTAAGGACATCTAAACCGTTCGTCCAGCGTAGTTGGTAGTCGGTAATTACCAGATGGAATCCGCCTCGATTCAGTGCTTTCCGGAATAATTTATCGTCGGAAATTTCCGTTATTTGCAATTGCGAGAATTGCCGCTCTAACTCGCGTTTGACGAGCAGCCGCTCCGTTGGGTTATCGTCAATTACCAGAATGTGTACCACTTTAACAATTGATAATTTAGCTGTTAGCTAGAGTGCCGCTCAATCACTAATAATAAAAATGTTGGAGGTTGCCCCTTTAAGATGATAAAGGACGGGCTTCCTGACTAGAAACTTAATTTCCTTCTTACCAGGAAGAGTCTGGTAACGGGGAAACGAGGAAGAAAAACCGGGAAACCGCCACTACAAACCCGAAAATTCTCTAGGTTCCGGCAGTTCGGTATAGTTGAGCCAATAGTCGTTAAAACTCTGCATCATTTCCAACAAAGAAGCAAACCCAATCGGTTTAACCAAATAAGAATTTACCCCTAAATCGTAAGCTCGCTTGACATCAAGTGTTTGCCTAGAAGAAGTAAGCATAACCACCGGCAAGCGTTTTAGTTCCGGGTGCTGCTTCAGCCAAACCAGAACCTCGTGACCCGATCGCCTGGGCAATTTCAAGTCTAGTAAAATTATCGCAGGTAAAGGATAGCGATCGCGATCGCTGTACTCTCCGTCACCATTTAAATAAAAAACCGCTGCATCTCCATCTCGGACAATTTGCAGCGAAGTATTAGCAAAAGCCTCATTCCGAAAAGCCCGCTGCATCAACAAAACATCAACGGGGTTATCTTCCACCAGTAAAATCGTCTGCGTTTGCCTCATGCTTCCTCAGTTCTATCCAAAATCGACTGCCTTGTCCTAGTTGAGATTCCACGCCTACTTGACCGCCCATGCGATCGGCTCCTTTTTTTACAATAGCTAATCCTATACCAGTTCCGGGGTATGACTCAATACCGTGCAGCCGTTCAAAAACCCGAAAAATGCGTTTTTGATGTTCTGGAGCAATACCGATGCCGTTGTCTTCTACCCACAGACGGATTATGCGGACTGGCAATAGGCAACTGGCAATCAGTAACTGGGAATGCTCCCACTGCCCCACTGTTCCCCTTTCCAATTCTCCTGCTGTCTCGCTGTCTGTCTCTCCCTCTTGAGGCTGCTCTATTTCCTCAGCCCAGATCAGCACTTGGGGCGGTGCGCCTTCCACAAATTTTATAGCATTGGTGAGCAGATTTGCGATTACTTGAACTAAAGTAACGCGGTGGGCAATTACCGCAGGCAAGGGCGATTGAACACGGATTTGAGCGTGCCTGGATTTAGCGTCGGCTTGTACCATAGCAATTGCCTCGGCAACAGCAGATTCTAACTCTAAAACTTGCAGCGATAAATCAGCGCGGCTGAGGCGGCTGTAAGCTAGCAAATCTTGGATCAATTCTTCTAATTGTTGGCCAGAATTAACAATTTGCTGGGCGTATTCTTGACCGAGCTCGTCGAGGAGGTCGCGGTAATCTTCTAATAAAGCTTCAGCTAATCCCTGCATTCCTCGCAGGGGAGCGCGCAAATCGTGGGCGACGGTATAGGTGAAAGCTTCTAATTCTTCGTTAGCTGCTTGAAGTTGAGTGGTGCGGAGTTCTACTCGCCGTTCTAAGGTAGCGTTGAACATCCGAATTTCTGCTTCTGCTTGTTTGCGTGCAGTTACGTCAATGGCGGTACTAATTACTAAACTTCTGCCGTCGGAAAGCTTGCCTAAAGGTGCGGAATAAAAGTCCCAAACTCGAGTTTGGCCGCTGGCTGTGGCAATCATATATTCGCCTTCAGAAATGCGCGCGTTTAATTGGTGCAGCCGATCGATCTCTGCTTGCACTAGCGATTTGCGGCTGTGGTAAGCTTTTTCTGTCCAATCTTCTATTGTGGGAATTTCTGAGTGTTGGTAGCCTGAGAGTTCTGTCCAAGCGCAGTTAATTTGCAAAACTTCTCCGTTTTCAGCGTGCAGCATAATTGGCAGCGGGGCGTCGAGAATGGCGCGGCGGAAACGTTCTTTGGTTAATTCTAGGGAGTGGCGATCGTGTTCTAGCTGTTCTAATAGTTGATTTTGCTTGATTTCGGCATTGTCGCGCAAAGTTCGATCGCGCTTCACCAAATAGTAAACCAACACGATCAACAGGAAATTTACTAAAGTGGTAACGGTAAAAGTCAGGATTGTCAAATTAGCACTCGCTTGAGATTCTCGGGCGCGCTGCTGCAATAGCTGAGTTTCTTCGGCAGTCATGGTGGCTATCTGCTGCCGAATGTCGCCCATGATTTGCTTTCCCCTACCAGATTTTACTGGCCGCAGGGCTGCTTCTAAGTTTTGTTGGCGTCGCAGATTGATGGTTTCTTGAAGTTCGGCTAATTTAGAGTCGATCGCAATTTTCAAGTCGCGAATGCGCTGTTGCTGGCGATTATTGTCAGCGGTTAGCTGCTGCAATTCGACTACTTGCTCGTTGATGCGGGCGATCGCGCTGTGATACGGTTCTAAATACCGTTCTTCTCCAGTCAGCAAATAACCGCGCTGTCCGGTTTCAGCATCTTTTAAGGTGGAAAGCGTGGCTTCGAGTTCGGTTAAAACTTGGTGAGTGTGGCTCACCCAGCGTTCGTTTTCGACTAACTTAAGAGTGTTGCAGTAGGAAGTTGCAGCATTCAAAATTAGCAGGGCCAAGGCCATCCCGATGCCTGCGGTAATTTGGCTAGTCAGCGATTGTTTCATGAAATGAGCGGCACGCGAGTCCTGCTTTTTTCTTTATTTTAGCGGGATTCAGACTACGCGAATTTTTGGTGTCCGCCGTCCGGTGGCCAAAGCCTATAAATTTAAGGATCAAATGTGCGATCTATCTTGTGTTTAGTTTTGTCTCGATCCTCCTCGCATCCCCCTTAAGTCAGAGATGGAAGAAATCGCTCTCTTACCTCTCGTGATTCAGGCAGGCCCCACAATCTAGGATGGTTAACAAAGCTTTATTCACCATGTTTTGTTGCATCGATCGTGCTGCTTTCACCATTTCAAATCGCGGCGCAAAGAAAAGAGTTTTTACCTATTGACTTAACTTGATTTTTGGGATATATTTTAGATAATGGGAGTGGTGATATAAATTTTATCTTTGGTAATATTCCCATTATTAAATAATACATTATCAAGCCAGCCACGTCAAGCTTTTTACCCCAAAAAAAAGGCGGATTTTTAATATTTTATTTAAGAAATAATCAGTTGGATGCAGGGAAGAAATTGACAGGAGCGATGAGTGGGTGAATAGTATCAGAAATGCAAGCGATCGAGTAACTGTCCAGCATTCAGCGGTTGAAATTAGTTGAATATCAAATCCGGTTAGATCGGAATTATACTCTCTTGGCTTAGGTGAGAGCGATGTCAGGAGCGAGGAATCACGCAAGCACTACACTGAGAAAATTATGATTCCCAGTGCAGTGCCCAAACAATATAATTACACAACAACAGGGGCTTTCATCGCCAAAATTCGATCGATCGCATCTTCAACAACCTTATCAGGCGTAGAAGCACCCGAAGTCACGCCCACCACAATTTTACCATCCGGTAGCCAACCTTCAGTCACGACCAAATCTCCCCCCAAAGGCTTGTGTTCGATCCGATTTCCCGGTAAAATGCGCTCCGCAGAATCAATGTGATAAGAAGGAACAGTTTTGTCGATCGCAATTTCCTGCAAATGCGTAGTATTAGAAGAATTAAAACCCCCAATCACCAGCATCAAATCCAACTTTTCCTCAACCAAACTCAACATAGCATCTTGCCGTTCCTGAGTCGCATCGCAGATTGTATTAAAACTCTGAAAATGCTCGTTTAAATTCTCCGGTCCGAACTTCCGCATCATCGTCCTTTCAAACAACTTGCCAATATTCTCTGTCTCAGTTTTGAGCATAGTAGTTTGGTTAGCAATCCCCACCATTTCCAAATCCCAGTCCGGGTCAAAACCAGCAGAATAAGCCTTACTAAACTTAGCAAGAAACTCAGCCCTATCGCCCCCGTGCAAAATATAATTAGTGACATATTCAGCTTCCTGCAAATTCAGCACAATCAAATACTTATCAGCAAAAGAGCTCGTCGCCACAGTTTCTTCGTGCTTATACTGACCGTGAATAATCGAAGTATAATCTTTCTTCTTGTGCTTCTCAACAGTATTCCAAACCTTAGAAACCCAAGGACAAGTAGTATCAACAATCTTACAGCCCTTATCATTAAGCAACTGCATTTCTTGCACGCTCGCCCCAAAAGCAGGTAAAATTACCACATCACCGCTATCGACCACTGAAAAATCTTTCTGCCCCTTTTCAACAGCAATAAAACCAACCTCCATATCGCGCAAATGCTGATTTACAGAGGGATTATGAATAATCTCATTAGTAATCCAAATGCGTTCCGAGGGGAAATGCTTGCGAGTCTCGTAAGCAATAGCTACAGCGCGTTCCACCCCCCAGCAAAACCCAAAAGCCTGAGCCAGTAGGATCGTGACTGCGCCGCGTTCCAGCCTGTAATTATTGTCGCGAATTTGCTGGATCAGACTGCTTTGATAAGCCGTCTGCATTACCCCAGCTACCTCAGCTTCGTATCCGAAACCCTTGCGGTGGTAGTTTTCCGACTGTTGGAGCGATCGTTTAAAAGCTTTAGTATCCATGCGTATCGAGTTGAAATCTAGGTTAATTACCTTTGATTTTAGAATGCCTGGGGTGCGATCGGGATTATTGGCTTAGTAGGTTTGAGGGGATATGCTATTTATACGATCAACACATGGGGAGGGAAGAAGGAATGAACCGCGAAGACGCGAAGGACGCGAAGGAAGAAGAAAAAAGAATGAGACAATTGGGCGAACAGGTAGAACAGTTGGCTTATAGAGCGATTGGGGCGGCTATTGAGGTGCATCGGCTTTTGGGGCCAGGATTTTTAGAATCAGTGTATCAGGAATCCTTAGAAGTTGAATTTCGGATGCGGGGGATAGCTTGTCACCCTAAAAAGCCAGTAGCAATCACCTACAAAGGTTATTCAGTTGGCGAAGGTCAATTAGACTTTCTGGTTGGCGATATCCTGATTGTCGAATTAAAAGCTGTCGAAAAGCTAGCTCCCATCCATGAAGCCCAAGTTATCTC
>NZ_JANMZH010000924.1:0-6343 GCF_031383065.1 Microcoleus sp. OTE_8_concoct_300
CCACAAGAAAATGGAGTTTTCAAGAACGGGCAAGATGCCCGTTCCACAAGAAAATGGAGTTTTTGTGGAACGGGCATCTTGCCCGTTTCTAAACAGGTGATTGAGAACGAAGCCTGATATAAGTTAATACCCACTTTCCATAAAGGTTGTTACGTTTACTCACAAGTTGAAAAGGGTATGAGACGGTAGCGATCAAATCTCTATCAATGGAAAGGTGTATGCGGCTGACTGATTCGGTATCGTGAAATTAAGTAGCCATCATCCTCAGCAATCTGCAACGGTTGGCTGTGTGGGTAGGCAGCACAATAATTAGAGTTAGCATAAGTAGATTCCATGCAAAACACGATAGAGATACTTCCTTCTTCAGACTCGCGGAGTGTTTCCAAAAAGCAACCCGTACTCCCAAATTATGAAGCAGCCGAGTGGCAATTTGTCGATTTGCTAGAACTCGAGGATTTAGACAAGACGGTGGCGACAAAACCGTTACTTGTCAGCGATTTTGAAAGCGCGATCGCAGTGGCTGTTCGATCGGCTTATCAGGAACCGAACGGCTCGGAGGCCGCTCACCGCTTCTTGCAGCGCGTGCTTTACCGTATCAACCGCCTCAACTTGTTTTGGTACGACGATTTACGCCGCTACAATAACGAACGATCGCACTATTTGCGTTCTGTGCGCGATCGCATTGAGGAACCTTGGCAGCAGTGGGAAATCGCCCAAATCGACGTTGCAGCCCTGCAAAAATTGCCGGATGTCAAGCAAGCGCTGCGCTCACGCGCGGCCGCCGATGTCGATCCTCCTTTGAACGAGACCGATCGCTATTTGCGGGAACAGATGACAGCAGCCGGATACAGACACCTGCTGGCGATCGGTGCTATCGACGGTTTAGTTGAAGCCAGCCACCTTTCTCGCATCCTCGGCGGTGTCGGCAACGAAATTCAGTCAACGCTGACGCGGGTGCTGATCGAAGAATACGGCGGCGGTCGCCTCCCCCGCAAGCACTCGACCTTTTTTGCTCAAATGCTGGCCGAATTCGATATGAGTACAGAACCAGAAGCGTACTTCGATTTAGTGCCTTGGCAAGTGCTCGCAAGCATCAATCACAACTTTCTGCTGACCGAACGCAAGCGCTATTTTCTGCGCTACAACGGCGGACTCACTTATTTTGAGGTGGCCGGACCCGTCACTTACCGCAATTATGTAGCCGGGGTCGAGCGTCTAGGCCTCTCGCAGGCTGCGATGAGTTATTGGGAACTGCACATCCGAGAAGACGAGCGTCACGGCCGCTGGATGTTGGATGAAGTGGCGATCCCCCTGGTTGATAGATACCCGCAGGATGCGTGGGAGCTGGTGTTGGGGTACGATCAGCAGAAGTCGATGGGCGCTCGGGCTGCTGCTGCTGTAGTGCGATCGATCCAAACCGCAGAACCCAATTAACGGCTATATAGTAGGGTACGTCAGAGACTGATGCACCCTCGATCTTGCACCGTTTTCAATAAGCCTTTTAGGAACAGGCAAGATGCCTGTTCCACAAGAAATACACTCTTTGTGGAACAGGCATCTTGCCTGTTGCTGAAAATGGTGCAACATCTCAGAGGCACCCTACCACGGCTGTATTTTAAAATGCTGTCATTAACTGAATTAGCTCGATCGACAAATCTCTTTGCGACTTTTGCTGCTTCTTAAACACAACTCCAGCCAGCAGATAGATATTTTCCGAATAAAAAGCCATTCCCTGTTCTCGCAGAGTGGCGATCGCGCTTTTCACCTTGGGTTCCGAACTATAATAGCCAAAATTTAAAGGTGCAATTTCAAAATTCGCAACCGAGTAGCCTCGATCCAAGGCATAATCGATCAAACCCACAGGATTAGAATAGCTAGAAACCATCAACAAAACTTCATCGCAGTCCAAAGATAAAAGTTTCTTAGCAATTGTACAACCATCAGTCCCGCCGTGCAACAACGGCTGGTAAATCTTATCATCCACCGCCGGCAAGTAAGGCGGATTTGAAATTATACAATCGGCCGACTGGTATAAAGGCGAATCAAAAAAAGAGCAATTGTTGACGGTGTATTTTTCGCTCAGTTCATATTCCTTAATTTGAGACTCAGCAATTTTACAAGCTACTTTATTTAGCTCAAATCCCTGTATTTTCCCGTCAAAATCCGTTCTCAGCAAAGACTTAATAACTGGACTTCCCTCTCCTGAACCAAACTCTACGATAAGTCGATAATTGTTCTTGCCATTTAACACTAAACTTTCCAAGCAGTGCGCGTAAAAATCCGATTCTTCCGGGCAGTGGAATACCTGTTTCAGAGGATGGGATGAAGTGAGCATAAATTCTGTAACAAAGTTGACTATAATAAAATTATCCAATAAGTAATATTGCAGCCATCTGTCGCAAGAGCTATTTTATCAACTTGTGAAATCTATCTCTTTAACGTGCTGCGATCGAATAACTATTACTGCCGACAGATTATCAAATTAACTACATTAATCCGATTGACAGATTGCAATTATAGCGATTGCTGGTGAGATAGTACCTAAGCAAATAATTGTAAATTTTAATAGTGTCAGATATGACTTTTTTAATTATTCTGTTCCGCTTCTGCGCCGCAAACAGCTTAAGATGGACGTTCAGGAGTTAGAAGGGCTTTGGCAGGTGCAGTTTCCCCTTGGCAAAGATCGATTTTATTCACAATTTTATACTTGTCTCGATCGAGCTTCCCTGCTGTGGAGCTTGCTGTTAATACCCATGTTCGGCACAGCACAATTTTTTCCTGTGAGTTGGATGTTGCAAGCAGGTTTGTGGTCAGTGCTGGGCATCGGAGGTACAGCAGCAAGGGTAAGCATGACATACTCTTGGGTGAAAATAGCACGCCTGACTTGGGTGCTTTATGGTTCAATACGCTTGGGTTAAAAATATTTATTCCGGGCGAGATCCCTTGCAGCATCCCCCTTAATACGGGGGACGCAAGAGTAAGTTCTTGTCCCCCCCTTTTTAAGGGGGGCTAGGGGGGATCGAGCTTAACTGAACCGTATTGCTTTATGGTTGGGTAATACTAATGTTTTTAGGATTGGTGCTGACCGATTTGGGCATTTTTTTAGGTTGGGAAAAAGTGTTGGCGAATCTCTGTCCCCTGTGGTTGGGAATCAGCGGAATTGGGTATTTTGGGACTGGATTCGCAGTGCGATCGCGTGCGCTTTTAGCAGCAAGTTTGTTTCACCTGTCGGGGATTTTAATTTTGCCTTACACCGACGGCTGGTCTTTCCTATTTACGGGAGCCGTAATGGTATTTAGCTTACTCGTTTTAGCCGAATTGCAATGGGATATGCGACACCCGATTAACTACGCTCCATTAACTCCTGAATAGCAGCATTTAAATCAGTAACCGCACCGAACCCGACACCTATCAACCTAAATTATTATCCATCAGTCAATCGATTTTAGATTTTAGATTTTAGATTTTAGACTACAGCAGCATTTAAATCATGAACAGCACCGAATCCGACCTTTACTAACCTAAATCATTACCGATCAGCCGAGTCGATTTTAGATTTTAGATTTTAGATTTTAGATTTCGGCGTGAGCGCGAGCGTCGAAGGATTTTAGATGGACTTCACAGATAAATCTCGAACCTAGAACAAGAGTCGAAAATTTTGGGCTGCTGACGACTCCTGTCGTTCGCAAGTATCCGTTTTTGTGCTGGGTCATCAGTACATGGCGAATGACTGATGATATTATGTCCGCTCCAACATCTATCAAATTGGTTATTAGTGAGGACTTTAGTCCTTACTAATAACCTGAACACCGTTATTTTAGCTGGATATGACTGATGACTGATGACTAAATAGGTAAGCGCCAAAAAAACAGAGTATTTTGTAGGAGCGGGTTTAGCTAAACATCACTTTTATTGAAGCCAGTATATGACTGCTCTCACCCGCCCTTTCCATGTACTGTTTATTTGTAACCACCTACTTAATTGCCACCAGACTGTACAGATTTGTTGGTTTGGTTAGTATCGTCGCCCTTGTGATGCCACGTGCCACCTTCGCCTTGAACATATTCAGATTTTACGCTGTTCCAAGCAACCCTAGTAGCAGCATCTTCGCTCATTCCATCTTCGCTAGCGCTTTTAAAAGCAGCTTGAAAAATTTGCTGCGCTCCTTGGGGCAGTTCTTGTGCTTCTGAAGGTAAGGTGTCAAATTGTTGTTCCGGCATAATAGTTTCCAATTGTTAAAGATAAGTTCTATCTTATATACTTCAAGCAACTACCTTCCTCTCTCTAAAAGCAAGTTTGAGATTGCATTCTTATCAGTCTGAAGACAGATGTAATATTAAATTTATTGTGAAGAAATAAGCCAATTTGATTGCCGTTGCTGATTCAGCCGGATTTTGCTAATTTCCCTGGTTAAACAGCCATTACTCTGACTTCGGCTTTTTCACCTGCGAACTTAGGAAATACGTCAGCGCAGCGATTACTAAAGCGATACCCGCTCCCAAGGGAAGGATGTTCGTCCCGCCGTTCCACCGAACTACCTCAGAGAGAAACAATACACTCAACACTACTACAATGACGCTGGTGAGTTTGGTTTTCAGGTCGTCGATGCTGTGAATTTCCAGCCAGTAGGGTACTTTGATGCGCTCGTCAATAAACAGCTCGTACAGTCCGAGTGCAGTAATGTAAAATACTGTGGCGAGGAGAAACAGATCTACAACTTCGATGCAAGACAGAATCAGTTTTTTCGAGTTTTCGCTGGAAATCGGTACTGTAGCTGTGTGGCCGATGGTAATGACGGTTTCCAGGGCACCGTAGATCAAAAGCGTCACAGACGCTGCAAAAGAACCTAATACAGCGATTAACATTAGATAGCGACTTCTGGCAAGAATTCGATGCAGCATAGTTGATGTCCCCTTGGGAAATGTGTTAGATAATAAGCGCTCTGTGGCATACCTTTGGCTTTACTATAGCAGGGTTTGCCCGATCGCACTCACAAACTATTCTGACGAGTGCGCCGCCGCTGGTTAATTTAATGTCGCGCGGGTTCGCGTCGGATAGCCCTCAGTTCGCCTTCCTGTTTAACGCTCGTCAAACCCCAGTCAAAAGCCTTGCTGTTGCGGGGTTGCAGGCGCTGTGGGACTATGAGGGTCGATCGTGCGTTTTGAGATAATTTATTTTCCTGGAAAAGTTTGAGCCGTATTCTGCGAGTGCCCAAATTGCCAGCAACAAGTTAAGGAAAAATAGCGCTCAAAAAAATATTAAACTAACTCATCTGGCGGAACCCTAAGCCCAAATTGACGGTGATAAAATCAAGAATTTCTGCCTCAAAGCCCCAGCAGCCAGGGAAAATTTAGAGGAATATCCGCGCGCTTGTCTCAGAAACCCAGGTGATTCGTATATGTCTCGTTACTCAACCCAAAATTTTTCTGATCAACCCGGTTTCTATCTCCCGCGCGCAAGTTTTGATCTAGCTAGTCGGCCGCCCAATTAAATATCATCCACCACCTGAAATAAAACGCTATTTTACCAAATATTCCTAAAGATGAATGGCGAACTTGAACGATACGTAATAGCTTATAAGCTGTTAAGGCTGCGGTGTAATTGATCGGGGAAAAATAATCAAGGGAACGGAACTAAATTTGCTTCCTTACCTTCATTATCCCGCAGCAAAGGTTAAAAAAGTCGCACGTTACCCTGTCAATTTGACCCTGCGGTTTTGGCATCACAAGCGATCGCAGCACTCTACGTAAAAGCAAAAATTACCATGAAATCTTCTAAATTGTTGAAAGTTGTTTTAGCAAGCGCTTGTTCTTTAGGTTTAGCAACGGTTTCCTTAGCAGTGCCTGCTTCAGCCCAGTCGGGAGCCGGCGGTGCAGGCGGGGGTGCAGGTGGCGGTGCAGGCGGCGGTGTTGGCGGCGCTGCTGGCACAAGCGGTACGGGTACAAGCGGTACAGGCACAAGCGGTACGGGTACAACTGGTACGGGTACAACCGGTACGACAGGCACCGGCACGGGTACAAGCGGTACAACTGGTACGACTGGCACGGGCACAACGGGTACAACCGGTACGACAGGTACGGGCACGGGTACAAGCGGTACGACTGGCACCGGCACGGGCACAACGGGTACAAGCGGTACGACTGGCACCGGCACGGGCACAACGGGTACAAGCGGTACGACTGGCACGGGTACAAGCGGTACAACGGGTACGACTGGCACCGGCACAAGCGGTACAAGCGGTACGACTGGCACGGGTACAAGCGGTACAACGGGTACGACTGGCACCGGCACAAGCGGTACAAGCGGTACGACTGGCACGGGTACAAGCGGTACAAGCGGTACG
>NZ_JANMZH010000954.1:0-1175 GCF_031383065.1 Microcoleus sp. OTE_8_concoct_300
TAAAAGTAGCTACCTTTTAAGCTCAGGCAAGCTATTGCTCAAAAACTCAAAAAGTAGAAGATTAAACAGCTAATCTTGAAGACTTTTTGCGTCGAGAAACCCGTTTTTTAACGGTGGGATAGCGCGGTGCCTTAGTACGTACCTTTCCTTTTTCCCAGCCGGGGGATTTTCCCCTATGTTTAGGCATTTTTGTAGGAGTACCAATGTCAACTAAAAGCGACAACATTGATTAACACGTCAGTAAAGTTAAATTGATACGCTTCAGATTGCCTGCATGAGTCTATTCTCGATCGCTAAATCTTGTGCCAGCCAGAGTTGCCAACTCATCAACGGCATTAAATCACTCCAACGCTCACATTGTTCGGGAGTTCTCAAGTTAGGCAATGTCCAATGTAATCGTGGCGAATGCAAACCGATACCAATGATCCACTCCAAAACGTCGCAAATATTTGAACCAAATAGTTTCTAAGGGTAGAGTTCGTTCTCCAACCCAAGCCAACCATAAGGGTGGAAACGGCTGACCATTTGACATGGGCTTCATTCTTAAGGGCGAGGATTAAATTGACACGAATGTTGGGCCGCACGATAAAAATGTAAGTCAAGCCATTGTCTGAGGAGGACTTGTCCCAACTCTGTTTTGTTCGTCACTACAGTGATTAGTTTTATAAGAATTTGATTCCCAATTCGGTGGCATCGAAATGATAGAGGAGACGGCAGTGCCGTGTCCCTACAATTAATCGGGCGGTAGTTACATCTCTTGTGAGTATGACGATTATTTTGGGGCGCAAGAAACGGCAATGCCGTGTCCTCCGTTACTCCAAATCAATATGCCCAATCCTCAATGCCCAATTTCTAATTCCCAATTCCCAATTTCCAATTACATTTGATTTCTGGTGGTATGATAAACTGCGATCACTCTGTCAATTCCTTTAAAACGGAAATCTCCCATCGGCTCAAAACTTTGGGGCAATCGCAGCAACTTGTAAGTAGCTTCGCTCACCACACATTCCCCCGGCAGACAAATTCCCTCCATCCTAGCAGCCAAATTAATTGTCGAACCCAACACAGTATAATCAACTCTTTTGGAACTGCCGACATCGCCAATTATCGCCTTGCCACTGTTAATAGAAATCCGCAATTGCAGCGGTTCGCCCAAACTATTATTTGCATTTAGT
>NZ_JANMZH010000042.1:0-1190 GCF_031383065.1 Microcoleus sp. OTE_8_concoct_300
TTAATTATCTCGAACAATATTCTGATGAGGTGGAACAGTTAATAAAGTTAACTCGAAATAAACGCCGCTTTTATCAACAAGGTATGCGGGCTGCAACCCTGATTCGGTCTATCTCCTAGGCCTCTTTGTCACCCCCCCAGGCGATACCGACAACAAAAAAAACTTATAGAAGGGATTCACTGGGGACGCAACCCAAGCGGGAAAATTCTCTATAATCCTATTTTGTTGAATCAATTAATAAGTTGTAATGGGGATATTAATCATCCTGAACATCTGAGTTTTATTCAGAGATATCAGATGGAATTACCACAAAATCAGCATCTGAAACCGGGTTCAAAACCGGGAAAAAATCAGGCAATTGTGGTGAGTTGACCAATCCGGCATAGTTTTCGTACAGAGTGCGAACATTGTGGCCAGTGAGGGATGCGATCGCCACGGGATTCATGCCAGCTTCCAAGCCGTGAGAAATTAGCGTGTGCCTGGTGTTGTAAGGTTTTCGGTAATCAATTCCAAGGGATGCAAGCGCAGGTTTCCAGTAGCGGTTGCAGAAATTTTTGGAGTCGATCGCTCTACCTTCGCTACTGGTGAAAATTAAATTGTCGGGCAGCGTCTCAATTGGTCGCCGATCAAGTAATAGCTGTTGCAGCCTTGGTGTTAGCGGCACCGTGCGCGCCTTGTTAGTTTTGGTTGATTTGCGAGAGCCACCATTACTCAAACTTTCTCCGATCCAGATGCGATCGCATTCAGGTGAGCAATGTCGCCATTGCAGCGCAGCAGCTTCCCCGGTGCGAAGACCGACGCCAAATTTAAACTCCACATAATCCGCGTAGTTACTGAAGTTTGAGTCAGAACGAAATTTATGAACGATGGCGCTCATTTCTGTAAGGGTGAACGGTTCGGGGCGCTGTTTTGGCGGGACTGAAACCTTAACATCAGCCCAAGGATTGTCGAGAACCAGCTTCTTTTTGTGTGCCCATTCCCAGCAAGCGTTCATCATGATAATCCGTTCGCGTACCGTCACAGGTTCAAGGGAGCGATCGGACAATAACCAATCTAGGACTTACGCATTGACAAAAAACATCATCTATGTATTCTAGACAATGCCACCACTACTAAAGTTTGCTAAAATATGCTCACGTATAACTGAAGTGAATAGATTCCTTTGGACTTCATACCAGTTACTAATTATT
>NZ_JANMZH010000071.1:0-3937 GCF_031383065.1 Microcoleus sp. OTE_8_concoct_300
CAGTACGGATGCTCAAAATAATTAATCACAACCAATACTAAGGTTCTGAACCGATTAAATCGTCAGTAAAAGACGTTAAAACCTACCCCCGGACTGGAGGAAAGTCACGACCGAGGAGCTAGTTGTAAGACTAGGATAGCAGACCGCCATTTTTGGCCAAAGGATTGCGCCCGGAAACCCTGGCAATAGGGATATTAAGGCCCGAAAGTCTTAAGAATCCCCGTCGCGATCGCGCGGGGAGTGTCAAGACACCAAGCGGATGCGATAGCTAATCTGTTGCTCTGTTGTTAACGGTTAAACATCTTTATTTTGGTTAAGGATGTGCCGTTAGCCGGCGCAAGCTCACTAAACAAAGGCGCGTGCTAACATTACCTAGAAATAGGTCGGGGACAACCATATTCTCCTACACTTTCATACCAACAAGCTTTATGACAACAACACCCTCCGTCAACATCCAAGAAAAAATTGAAGAAGAACTAGAAAGCGCTCGTACCGTCTGTGACCTCAAGGGCGCCACTTCCGGGGAATGCGCGGCTGCGTGGGACGCAGTTGAAGAACTGCAAGCAGAAGCTTCCCACCAAAAGCAAGTCAAACCTAAGAATTCTTTTGAAAAATATTGCGACGACAATCCTGACGCTGCTGAGTGCCGCATCTACGACGAATAAACGAGCTATTTAGCTCTCTGCCGAACCTCCCGCGCCGAAATCTAACTTTTGGCGCGGGAGAATTTTATTTTATGGGTTGAGCCTTTAGGTTAGGTAATGGCGAGATTTGCCCTCTATTCTATACGGTTCAAATCAGCCAGGTTCCCCCTCGCCCCCTTGGGCGACAAGAATTTGCTCTGGCATCGCCCAAGGTTCGGGGGATGCTGCAAGGGAGATCCGAGGAATAAACAGTTTTAACCCAAGCCTATTGCCGTCTATCGTGTCTCAAGTACCTTTCAAAGCGCGCCAAGTACCTTAGAAAAGGTAGCAGTAACAAAACCTTAAGGCCGTGTTCAGGTTACTGATTTTTTAGCATTTTTGTAGTAGAATTTGTCACAAATAAGTGAGTATATTTTCCCAAAGATGTTCAGTCTTTTATTGGCAGCCACCCGGCCTTGGTTTCAACCGCTAGTCTGGATGGATTACCGGTTATCTGTGTTATTAACAATTTCGATCCCGCTGGTAGTGCTGATTTGGGCTGTTGTTGCAAAAGCGGAGGCGATCGTCCGTTTGTCGATTATTTATTGGCGAGTGGCGAGTTTGCTGGCAATTACTCTTTACCTGATGATGGCTGCGCTGCCTGTGAGCTTTGTGTCGTCGGTGATTGGGAGGGTCTTAATTCCTGCTTGTCTTTGGTTTTGGGAGGATTTAAACGAAGAAATTGCCGATCGACCGCAGTCGCCCCTGAAACTGGCTTTTACAGCTTGGCGGTGGGCGATTACTGTTTACAGCGGTTTGGGCGCTCTAGCTCAACTTCCCTTCTTAAGCTGTGCCTTTAAATCTCAAATTCAGGTAATTGACGAACCTTTTTGCCGCGTTTGGTTAGACCCACCTTGGCTGTACAAACAAATGTTTCACCCTACGGCCAACCCTCAATTTTTGGGATTTTTGGGTCTGATAGGTTTAGCAATCTATGTGATTTACTTGTCATACTTTGTGCTAATTAGACTGGGAAAAAACGGGAGGTCAGCTACCGGAAACTAAGTGGATTTTAAGTAAGTATTTGCCTCCTAAATTCCCGCAAAAGTATTAAACAAAAAGCTCAAAAATTCCAACTCAAAAAAGCCGGGGCGCATCTACAAAAGCATCAAACTAACAGCAGGGTGGCTGATGTCACCCCGCCCAAAAACGGATACAAGCCCCGACTCCTGTCGTGGAGATATAAAAATTTTAGACTAAGGTTCAAGCTTCCAGATTCATCTGTGGAGTAAATCTAAAATCTAGAATCTAAAATCTAAAATCGACTGACAGTAATGTTATTGGGAAAGACTGTGATGGATAGCAAACAAGCCTACTTACAGTGCTTAGAAAAGCTGATTTGGGCGCTCGATCGCCTGGAAGCAAAAGTCGAACCAAGTGAAATCGCTCGGATTGCCGAACTGATTGTTCAGCCGATGATGGGGCCCTGGCGGTTTTTTCACACTCCCGAACATATTTTTGATGTCGGGGGAAATGAAGACGCGATCGAGGTTTTGGCAGCTTTATTTCACGATACCGTCTACGTGCAAGTCGATCGCAGCATTAATTTTAACGTCAGCTACTACATCACTCCTGTTGCAAAAGAGGTTAACAAACAGCTACAAATTCGGGATAAATCTGAACTGTCTGCGGATGCTACCTTCGAGATGGTAATGCTGATATTCAATTTTGAACCGGGCGAAGTCCTCAATCCCTTCTCCGGACAAAACGAATTTCTCAGCGCTTTGGTAGCAGCAAAAGCTCTTGAACCATTTCTCAAACGCGAGCAACTGCTTCAAATTGCAGGCTGCATTGAAGCAACAATTCCGTTTCGCGCCGCCGAGTCCGGAGTAACGGTAAGCCAGCGCCTTTATGACCGCTTGCAAGCAATAAATAGCCTGTTTAACCTCACTTTTACTGACGAGCAAATGCGGGAAACGGTGAAAAAATCTGTGCGAATTTCTAACCGGGATGTGAGGAGTTTTGCTCACCCGAGTGCAGCCCATTTTTTGGCAAATACCTGGAATTTACTGCCGGAAACCAATCATAATCTCATCTGCTGCGGTTTTTACACGATTCGCGACTACCGAGTTGCTTTGCTGAAGATGGAAGGTTTTCTGAATTATCTCAAGCCAGAGATGATTTTCCGGCAGTTTGAGGGATATCCAGACGATCGCACGTATCAGCGCTGGGAAACTACTGCTAAGTCCAATCTCGAAATTGCAAAGCTTTATTTGGGGTGCAAACTGCCTGCTTTAGCCCTGCTAGAAGCTCTTTCTTCGGATTTGGGGATTGAGGTTTCTCTGGCGATGATGATGGGAGGAGTTCCGGATCAAACTGCTAACTGCGTGCGCCTGGAAAGCTTTTTTCCAGAAATAGAGAAACCTTACAAACCTAAAATTAGTTTAGAAGCGGAAGTATTGAATTTATTAGAAAATGGGCGGGCTAAAAGCACTTCTAATACCGATTTGGAGATATCGCCCCTGACAACGTTTGTGGTAAAAATTGTTGGCTTTGACGAAATGCGCTATCAGTGCGATCGAGCTAAGGAATTTTTTAGACAAAATCTAAACGCCGACGACTTTATTTCCGGCTTTAACCCGATAGTTACAGAAATTGTTATTGATTCAATTCTCAAGTTGTTTGACAGCCGCAAATCTACTATCTACCGATACTACGATATCACTTCTAAGTTAAAGTCCCAACCCCAAACCAATTTTCCCGATCGCCCTTTTCGATCAAATGGTTGACTCGCTCTAAATACAGTATTATTGCCTCGTATAGAGAAAAGACCGTTACTCAGCTTATACAAGAGTGGATTGATCGATTACACCGTGACAAGATTGATTGACTCGCTTTCTCTACGTCAATCCGCCTATCCATCCCGCCACCAACAGCCGTACAGATATGGTGTGGGGCTTCCAGCAAAGATGCTAAAACTTGATACAGCAGATTTCAACTGAGTGAAGTACATTCACCCCACCCGCCCTATCGAGCACCCTCCCCGAACTTCGGGGAGGGTGCCAGGGGTGTACTCCATTTAGATGCAAAGCGCTGTAAAAACAGGTTTTAGCTGCCTTAAATTCGTGACGGCGATCGTGTTCTAAACGCAGTTTAAAATCCGCCTGAGTTTGTAACTTCAATTCCCTGACTAACGGTGTTTCGGGAGCAACTCAGTTTTGTAAAAAGCGTTTTTTAGGAATGAGAATTAAATAACTTCCACAAGTTTGTGGGATGGGCGTCCCGCCCGTCCTTTTTGGACGGGCGGGACGCCC
>NZ_JANMZH010000081.1:0-1426 GCF_031383065.1 Microcoleus sp. OTE_8_concoct_300
ATAAGGTATCTTCGCACAAGTCTAAAAACTGCACCTCAGGCTTGAGAAAATTACTGTCTCGCGGGCCGAGGGCTTGAGTTAGTTGATAGGCGTCGGGACGGGCATAAGCAGTTTCCGGGTCAACCCCGCGCTTAATTTCGCCCTGCCCTACTTCGTGGTCTGAGGTGATTTTTTCTAGGGCCTGTCCCTTTCTCGGTAAACTCCACGGCGTTGCAGGGGGGTCTGTTTTTCTGGATCTAAGAGGGTCAGCAGCATTTTTGATGGATGTGGTTAATCTGCTAATAAGTAGCAGGAGTTGCCCCGCTTTTGGGTGGGCAATTCTTTTGCCCAGCGCCAAATGTAATAGGTGGCTATTGAACGAGCAACTAATAACTAGCTCGGCGTTGCACCGTTTAACCGTAAATTTACTAGAGCTCGATCTGTTGCATAGTTTGCGAAATACTTATTATTACTCTAATTTCAGCCCTTAGCTTCATCAAATCTTTATTAAAGCACATTTTTTATTAAATTTGGATAAAGATGCTATTTCTCTCTCATTTAAAAAAAATATTTTGCGTATTATTGCTGATAAATATATCGAGCTTTTTACACAAGCCGATATACTTTAATCCTATCAAAAGTAAGGACGGAATAACAATGACTAAAAACTTGCAAAAAATGGCTGTTGCTGCTGCTATTTTGGGATTGGGGGCGACCTCCGTTAAATCGGCAGAGGCTGCATCAGTGAACTTCACTTTTTTTGAGGAGGCGAACACTCCTGCTGTAGGTGTAGGCTCTTTCAGCTATGACGAATCGACTCCTTATGAAGGTATTTTTGGGTCAAGTTTTTTGGGAACACCTCTAGAAATTAAGGCCAGCGATAAATTGTTTGAAGTCAAGAATTTGGTGATAAATTTACTCGGGCTGTCGTGGAACTCGTCCCAGGCTACATTTGGCGACAGGGGTAATAAGCTTTCACCTTTGTTGTGGGCACCGTTTGACCAAAATCCATTAAAAGTTGTTGGGGAAAATGCTCCCTTCGGTTCCTCACAACCCTATCTGTGGGGAAATTGGGCATTTGGAGATATACGAACAACTCCAAGTCTAATAATATTTGGGAATAGCGACGGGCCAGGCTCCACAATAGACTGGCTGCAAGGTTCCCAATCTGACGGAAGCTTGGGCTTCAACGAGGGATATGTAATAGCAGAGGAAGTCGGGCCCGGCGGTGGAAACCCAGAGAGTGTTCCCGAACCTGCAACAACTGCAGGTTTAGCTTTGGCAGCGGCTGGCTTGGGCTACGCCAAGAAAAAGTTTGGAGCATCGAAAGTCTAAAATCGAAATGTGCCTACCTGGGCCCGAATGATAATTGCCGTGATATTGTCGTGACCGTTGCGTTTGTTGCCTAGTTCAATCAACTGGGCAACTCCCTCGTCGAGATTGGCTT
>NZ_JANMZH010000086.1:0-15387 GCF_031383065.1 Microcoleus sp. OTE_8_concoct_300
AAGCCAATCTCGACGAGGGAGTTGCCCAGTTGATTGAACTAGGCAACAAACGCAACGGTCACGACAATATCACGGCAATTATCATTCGGGCCCAGGTAGGCACATTTCGATTTTAGACTTTCGATGCTCCAAACTTTTTCTGGGCCTAGCCCCAGCCAGCCGCTGCCAGAGTTAAACCTGCAATTGTTGCAGGTTCCGGAACAGTCTCTGAGTTTTCACCGCCGGGCTCGACTTCCTCTGCTATTAGATATCCGCTGCTGGCGCCGAAGCTTCCGTCTGATTGCAAACTATCTTGCCGCCAGCTCATTCTGGAGCCTGGCCCGCCCTTATTTCCAATTATTAGCAGAAGTGGAGATGTTGCAGTCTGTGGAGTTCTTACTCGAGTTCCAAATGACCAATATCCATCCAGAGAGGGTATTGGGATATCGGTATGGTCATCTAGGAAATCATCACCATTAACAACCTTTAATTGATTTAGGTCAGACGGTGCCCACAACAAAGGTGAAAGCCGATAAATATAGCTGGCAGAAGAATAAGGGTTCGAGTGCCAAACGGTTGTAGTGTCGGACAAGTCCCACGACAGCCCGAGTAAATTTACCGCAAAATCCTTTACTACAAACAATTTATCGCTGGCGCTAATTTCTAGAGCTCGATGTGGTGCGACCCAACTTGACGTAAAAAAATCTTCATAAGGAGTCGATTTATCATAGCTCAAAGAGCCTACACCTACAGGAGTGTCCGCGCCCTGAAAAAAAGTTAATTTCACTGATGCAGCCTCTGCCGATTTGACGGAGGTCGCCCCCCATCCCAAAATAGCAGCAGCAACAGCCATTTTTTGCAATTTTTCACTCATTGTTATTCCGTCCTTACTTTTGATAGGATTAAGTAGATATGCTTGTGTAAAAAGCTCGATATATTTATCAGCAATTATACGGAAAATATTTTACAAAAATGAGAGATCGATAGCAGCTTTATGCAATTTTAATGAAAAATGTGCTTTAATAAAGATTTGATAAAGCTAAGGGCTGAAATCATAGTAATAATACGTATTTCGCGAACTATGCAACTGATCGATCTCTAGTAAATTTACGGTTAAACGGTGCAACGCCGAGCTAGTTATTAGTTCCTCGTTCAATAGCCACCTATTACATTTGGCGCTGGGCAAAAGAATTGCCCACCCAAAAGCGGGGCAACTCCTGCTACTTATTAGCAGATTAACCACATCCATCAAAAATGCTGCTGACTCTTTTAGATCCAGAAAAACAGACCCCCCTGCAACAGTGGAGTTTCGAGAGCGAGTCCATTATTCGCATCGGCCGCTCTCCAGAAAATCACGTTGTCATCCCCAATGTTCTAGTGTCGCGGCAGCATCTAGAATTGCAAAGAGTTAATAGCGGGAGGTCCAGTCAGTGGTACTTAGTCAATTTCGGGACAAATGGCACTTTGGTTAACGGTATTGTCATGTCTCAAGGTTGGATATCCGACGGTGCCCTGATCCAGTTGGCGCGGGGCGGCCCAATTCTGCATTTCCAAGTTACTACTATTGAAGTCGGCGGCCAAATTGAGGCGAAGCCCACCGTCAATCTCGCCGCCCCGAGGTGTACCCACGGGGGAAACCCGCCGGGGAATTTATTCTGCATCCACTGCGGCGAACCGATTAAAGTCGATCGCACTGTCCGCCACTACCAAGTGCTGAGAACTTTGGGTCAAGGTGGTATGGGGACAACGACTTTAGCCTGGGATCGAGATAAAGCAAAAGCTCAAAAACCCGGCAGTTCCCCCGCAGCATCTCTGGTAGTCCTCAAGGAAATGAATGCTGATATGGCTCAAATCGCCAAAGCTCAAGAACTGTTTGAACGTGAAGCTAAAACTCTCAAGGCCCTCCACCATCCGGGAATTCCTCAGTTTTTTGACTTTTTTGTGGAATGGGGCAAAAAATACTTGGTGATGGAAATGCTCCACGGCGAGGATTTAGAAAAACGCATCTACAACCGCGGGCCTGTTGCTCCCCAACAAGCAATAGAGTGGATGATCCAAACCTGTGAGGTTTTGGACTACATTCACTCTCAAAAACCCCCGATCGTCCACCGGGATATTAAACCTGCTAATTTGCTGGTGCGGCACCGCGACAATCGCATTACACTGCTGGATTTTGGAGCCGTTAAAGAAATCGGCACTCCTCCGGGCACTCGCATCGGCGTGGAAGGCTACACCGCACCAGAACAAGACCGGGGACAGCCTCTCCCTCAGTCGGATTTATATGCTATTGGGCCTACTTTGATTTTTTTGCTGACGGCCCAAAGCCCTCAAAACTTTTACGGCAAAAAAGCTGGAGGTTACGGGTTTAAGCTCGAAAATATTCCGACGATCACCCCCAAGCTGCGGGAGACCATTTTGCGAACCACGGCAGCTAAGCCTGGGGATCGCTTTCAAACTGCTCAACAATTAGCTCGAGCTTTAGCAGCTTCCCTTTAACAGAAGTCATTAGTCAGTAGTCATTAGTCAGTAGTCATTAGTCATTAGTCCTTAGGAAGAGAGCAAAGGTCCGAAGTCCGAGGGAAGAAGCTAGCCACGGAAAATTTATCAAAGAAAATTTACCCAATCGCCTCGGAATTTCTCTCCGACACGCAAGCCCTCCGTCTCCTGTGTTATTCCTCGTCCCAAGCTTCTACAGCTATCAACTCGCTCACAGGGTCTTGCATAGAAAAATCAAACTCTAGCAATTGCTGTTTCCAGTACGGCCATTCGTCGCCGTAAAGCAGAGCAATTTTCCAAATGCTGTCTGTGGGCTTGATAATGCCAGACGTGACGAGAGAATGCACCTGACGCTGGAACTTAACCATCGGCTGTATAACCTGCTGGCTCATAATACCTCTTGAATTGTTTAAATCTTGTGTAATTACCACTTCCCAGCTCACACTTTTTACCGCAGTTTCGCCAAGAACAGTCTCGCCAAGACACGTGTAGATTTTTGTCGGGAAGCTACATATTCAACTTGTATCTTAACACAGTTGGTTTTGACAAGGGGCTATAAGCAAGACTGAAGAGTCAAGACCGACTGCAAAGAATTAATCATCTGTGAACTACCCACGGCTATAGTCGGAGTACCGACTCTCTTCAGGGGCTTCTGTACTCAATGGCGAGTGCCTCAGATGAGACTTTCGTCCCAGCTTTGGTCTTACCTCCCCTCCTAAAGCAGAGACGGCTGAACCCTCCGCCTTTAGCATTCTGATGCCTTCTGCTCTAATATTGATAGCTGCATTTCCCTCGCGGTCATGGTCAGTGCCACAGTGAGGGCAAGTCCATTATCTCACATCTAATGGCATTTCACTGACTTGAGGGAAGCAGTTAGAACAAAGTTTAGAGCTAGGGAACCATCGATCGATCTCAACCAACTTTGCCCCTTTGCGTTTTAGCTTATAGGCTAAGAAGTTGGTGAAGGTTCCCCATCCAACATCAGATATTGATGCAGCCAAATTATGATTGCGAACCATGGCCTTAACATGAAGATTTTCCATTATGACCGCGAGGCTATCGCTGACCAACTTATAACTAAGTTTATGTAGAAAATCTTCCCGTGAATTACTAATCCGTTCGTATACTTTGGCAACAACTTTTCTATATTTGTACCGAGAATTCCTCGCTTTTTGTTTGCGTGCTAACTTTTGTTGCTGGCGCTTCAAATTTTTATCGTGCTTGGCAAGATGCTTAGGATTGTCATACTTAGAAACTTTTTTTTCTCAGTGACAACTGCAAAGTGCTTAACTCCTAGATCGATGCCATAAATCTTACCTTCTGTTGTAGTAGGATGCTCACCCTCAACTTCAGTTAATATACACGCTAAGTCTTTCGCTGAGGGCGTTTTGCTGATAGTAACAGTCTTTATTTTATCGTCAATTCATCTATGTATCTTGGCTTTTACTATTCCAATATTGCCCGGCAGTTTGACATTTCCATCTACAATTTTGACGTTTTGAGGATACTGAATTGACTGTTTACCATGCTTAGATTTGAACTTAGGGAAGCCCGCCGGTTTAGCAAAAAAGTTTTTGTACGCTGTGGTTAGGTTAAGTGTCGTAGCTTGCAAAATTTGGCTATAACAATCAGCTAACCATGCAGTCTCTTCAGCTTTTTTGAGGCCGGGTAGAAGTGCGTTGAGTGCTGAGGGTCCAAGTCCTTTACCAGTTTCCTGATAAGCTTCAATAGACTTATTCATAGCATAATTCCCCCACGAACGAGCGCAACCAAATGTTTGGGCTAATTGTGTTTGTTGTTTTTTTGTAGGATATATGCGTACTGGGACAGCTTGATGTAGCACTTAACATCACGTCCTCTATCTGTGAATTATATCAGAATATACAATTTCCGATAAAAATTTTCAGATAATTTGACGACGACGATTGCATCTCATCCCTGGGCCTTATATCCCGCCACTAAACGGAGTACCGTTATAGTGGGGGACTTACGGCGAAATAGTTAAATTCCAACTTGCAACTCAAAACCTAACTCTATGACTTGGACAAGGCGACACATTCTCACTCTGGCTGATTTTACCTCCGACGAATACGATACGGTGCTGCAAACTGCGGCCAGTTTTCGGGAGGTTCTGGGCCGCCGCACGAAGAAAGTGCCTGCCCTGCAGGGTCAAGTGGTCGCGAATTTGTTTTTTGAACCTTCTACCCGGACTCGCAATAGTTTTGAGTTGGCGGCGAAGCGGCTGTCGGCGGATACGCTAAATTTTACCCCGGGAAGTTCTTCTCTGACGAAGGGGGAGACTATTCTGGATACGGCTAAGACTTATCTGGCGATGGGAACGGATTTGATGGTGATCCGGCACGAACAAGCTGGAGTTCCCAGTACGATTGCTTCGGAAATGGATCGCTTGGGTTCGAGAGTCAGCGTTCTCAATGCAGGAGACGGTCAGCACGAACACCCATCGCAAGGTTTGCTAGACTTATTTACTATTTGTTGTCTGTTAGATACCGAACGTCCGCGGCCCGAAGTTTTAGCTGGCAAAAAAATTGCTGTGGTGGGGGATATCTTGCATTCGCGGGTGGCTAGGTCTAATATTTGGAGTCTAACGGCTTCTGGGGCAGAGGTTCATTTGGCCGGGCCGCCGACTTTGCTGCCGCTGTTGTTTGCTGAGTGTGGCGATGGTAGGGTAGGCAAGTTATTTTTGCACTGGCATCTTGAACCTGCTTTGGCTGATGCAGATTTTGTGATGACTTTGCGGCTGCAAAAGGAACGGATGAGCGAGCATTTGCTGCCGAGCTTACGAGAGTATCATTCTTTGTACGGGATTACGCGCGATCGGCTCAAACTCTGCAAGCCGGATGTGAAGGTGTTGCACCCGGGCCCGGTTAACCGTGGCGTGGAAATTAGTTCGGATTTGATGGACGATGCCCAGTTTAGCCTGATTTCTCAGCAAGTTACCAGCGGGGTAGCGGTGCGGATGGCCTTACTTTACCTGATCGGCGGCGGTAAAGTTTAGGTTGTTAGCGGTTATTGAAACTCCCCAGCCCTTTCATAGACGGGGATTCTTGAAGAGTCCAGATACGAACCTTCACTCGTCGAAATCAAAGCGCCTCTACTGACTCCTTCTAGGCATAGCCCTAAAGTTGCCCATACTTTTGGCAAAATATTTGCAGCGCCATTACAGTATGTCTAAAGCCAGGGGCTGACCCTCGGCTTTTTGGTGATTAATTTCGGATATTTGATTATTTTCAATCTCCATCGCCTCTTGAAAAAAAATCGTTACCCGGTCTTGCCGGGTAACGATTTTAACACTCTTTCTAAAAATGTAAAGTGCTGTAGTTAAGAGTTAGGAGAGCCACGAGGCAGACACCCAGCCGCCACCTTTGAGTTGAGCCCAGCCGTTTTTGTAACGACCGGTCAATTTGATGTTGTCTCCAGGATATAACTTGCCGATTACACGAGAACAGCTATCGGGGCGGTGGCGGATATTCAGCCTGCCGCCGTTGGTGACAACTTCCGCGTAGCTGTGACGGCTGTGATGGCTTTGCTTGCCGCAGCGGGAGTACCCGCAACTTGCCTGGGCTTCGCCAGGGACACTCAGAACAGATAAAGCTACTGCCATACCTGCAACACCTAGCCATGCAGAATTAGGAATTTTAAAGCCCAGTTCGTCTAAAGACTTGAGTTGGAGTTCGGACTCTGGAGATTCATAAGCAACAAAAGAGTGGCTCAATGCTAGTGATTCCATAGTTTCCTCGTGATTGTTGTTAACATTTTTTGATGAAGATTCAGGTCAAAACCTCGATTGACAGCCCAAATTATTAACTTATGTTTCATAAAAGCCACAAAATGGCGTTAAGGTCTTGCTTTTGCCGAGTATTGGCTAAGGTTCCTGAATCCTGCACAGGTATATCATGTCATTTATGTAGCTTTCCGGAACAAAAAAATAAAATAAGTTTACATCGGGTACTAAAAATTTGGGCAACGCCGATCGACACTGCGGGCAGAATTCCACTTAACTGTCTCATTCAAAAGGGAAGGAAGTAATGGCTTGGGGTCTGAGATTGCTTGTACCGAGTTGCGAAGGACACTACTTATTGGGGTGTGCTTATTTATTGAGTTGCTACAGCAATATCGGCAGCTAATTCGATCGCACAAGCATCCAGCTCGTCTTCAAGCACAGCCTTAATTTGGTTAGGGCGAGTTATGATTGTAGCCGATCGCACTGGTGCAGCGGTTCGGAGCGATGGCGTCGGACATGAAGGCCGTGCTACGAGATGGGTCTCAACATTAGCCACCCCGTGTCTCTGACAAGGATGCAAGATCAATCGATCGCGACTTGATTTGTGTCAAGATCGATGGAGTTCTCCAGCACCACTTCTTCCGCAATGAACTCCTTCGCTGCACTTTCGATCGACACTATTCCTCAACGCCATGAATCAGACAGCTTTGCCATTACCTTAGCGCCTTTGTCTGTAGAGGAAATATACGCTTTGGCAGATGACCCCGCCAACGGAGCCGTGGTAATGATGAGCGGTACAGTCCGCAACCAAACTGACGGTCAAGCTGTAGTTTCCCTAGAATATCAAGCCTACGAACCGATGGCAGTGCGAGTATTCCAGCAAATCGCTACTGAAATCCGCCGCCAGTGGGCGTTTGTCAATCGGGTCGCAATTCACCACCGCGTCGGACACTTGCAGGTGGGGGAAATCAGCGTACTGGTGGCTGTTGGCTGTCCCCACCGGGGGGAGGCCTTTGCAGCTTGCCAGTACGCCATAGATACGCTCAAACACAATGTACCGATTTGGAAAAAGGAACATTGGGCCGACGGTTCTAGCAGTTGGGTTAGTATTGGAGCGTGCGAGGTTGTGGGGCATTAGTCAATCGATTTGAGATTTGAGATTTTAGATGGAAGAGGGGAACTTGTGACGCTCTCCTAACGTCAAAAACTCTGGAAAGTTCGATGAGCCAATTCCACCGATGAGCGACTTTATTTCCGTGTCCTGGTCTGCGGTTGTGGCGACCGTTCAAAGAGTGCAATTGCCAGCCGAAAAACTCTCTAATTATGACTTGGTGTTGCGGTGTCAGGAAGGAAATCGACCTGAGACTACTGCCTTTTCAGAACTGTTGAAGCGTTATCAGTCCCACGTAGATAGGGTTCTCTATCACTTGGCCCCTGACTGGCAAGACCGGGCAGACTTGGCTCAGGAAGTCTGGATTCGAGTCTACCGCAATATTAACCGCTTGCAAGAGCCTGTTAAATTTCGAGGGTGGCTCAGCCGCATCGCCACTAACTTATTTTACGATGAGTTGCGGAAGCGCAAGCGGGTGCGAACTCCGCTGTCGCTCGACGTACCCCGGGCTCTGGAAGATGGGGAGGTTGAGTGGGAAATTCCGGCTGACAGTCCCGGACCTGATGAAGATTTGACGACTAGAGAATTTTACGAGCAGTTGCGATCGGCGATCGCGGATTTGCCGGAAGTATTCCGCACGACAATTGTTTTGAGAGAAATTCAAGGTTTAGCATATGAGGAGATAGCGGAAATGACGGGAGTTTCTCTGGGAACTGTCAAGTCGAGAATTGCTAGAGCTCGCCAAAGATTGCAGTTGGAATTACAAAAATATCTAGATGGTAATTAGCAAAAGTGATTTCAGAGGCTGGTCAAGAAGATTTGGTGATGTTTGCTGTCACATCAAAACTTCTCTTTTAAAATATAAATAAGCAGTAAATCATCTTAATAGCCAGTGGGTGCTTCTCCCAATTAGAGCAAGTGTGAAATATGAATTGTAATTTTGAATCGGATAAAAATCACAATCAGCAAGGTCTCGGGGATTCACTCGCTGAAACTCAAGCTAACAAAAATTATGCCCAGGGCAATGTAACTACTATGATGCGCGATCGCTTTGAATTGCTGAGTGCCTACCTCGATGGCGAAGTGACGGCGGCAGAACGCCGGCAAGTTGAGGACTGGCTGACAAATGACCCCGCGATGAAGCGTTTGTACTCGCGACTGCTGATGATGCAGCAGAGTTTTCAGGCAATGCCGGTGCCTGCTGCGGAACAATCTGCAGAGGAGTTGGCGACGAAGGTTTTGCAGCGGGTGGAACGCAAGCCGAAACAAACTTGGATTTGGGGTGGAGGTGCGATCGCAGCTTTGTTGATTGCGGTGGTGTCTGGTGTCGGTGGCGGCCGCCAATTGTTTGCTCCCCAGTTGGCTCAATCGCCCGTTCCTGCTGAATCTGACGGTTTGATTGTGGCTTTGAACGAGCCTCTGGTGGAGATTGTTAATCCAAACGATTTGATGCTTGGGGTGAATGCACCGATAATGGATATTCCCAAAGTTGGTGTAGCAACCCCTCAAAAGTCCTTGCCAAAGGGGCAGTAGGATTTCTGTTTTGAGCAATAACGGAAGTCGCTAAGCTCCCTAGAAAAGGGGGCTTTTTGCCGTTTTTTCCAGTTTTTCCAGGTTGGATATATCCTTTGACATTTTCCTGGCTTTGAATGACGTATTGTGGGGCGATCGCATCTTAATATCGGAGTAGGTAGCTAGTGGAATTAGAGCGGGCGATCGCACTTGTCATCGGTTTTTTGGATATTTGCGATCGGCAACAGCAATGTCTCCTCAATTTCCTGCCGCACAGTAGGAGATACATTACAACCGCTCTTGAGGCAATATACCAGCAATTTATTAGCATCATAATACTTCCTCAGCAATGACTTTTGCTGTTCGCTAAAGTGCCAATCGTGACCTATATTCCGATAGGAAATTATGATTTGTCTTAATTCCCGAGTCCAAACTTGTCCGTTAGCTTGCCACCATTGCCTAAATATTTCCTTGTCACCATCTGGGTGAGGTAGCTGTTTCTTAAGTTCTTGCAGTGCTTGCATCAATTCAGGTTCAACAAGAGGGACAAGAAGAATGTCGTGGGCAAGACTAAGGGCTGGGTCAATAGCACCGTCGAGTACAGGCAAAATGGCAAGGTCAAGAACAAGGTCTAGGGTAATTTCAATAGCAGGGTCAAAGGTATGTTTAACGGCAAGGTAAAGGGCTGGGTCAAGGAAACGTTCAGGATTACGATTAAGAGCAAGCTCAAGGGATGGGAGAAGGGAAAAGTAAAAGAATCTCACTGCAGCAGGTTTGTAGGGAAAATCAACAGAAAGGGATTTTTCATTTACCCACAGGAGGAATTGCTGTAACTGCTCGTCCTCAGCGACCAGTCCATCAACTTGTTGTTTCATTAACAGTAAAAAATCATCAGCTTTTTGCAACATCCCAACTGCTAACAACAAGACTTCTCGCCAACGCTTCTCGGTCAGGTGGCTGACCAGTTTTTCCATAGCTTGTGGAGCGGAATTGTTAACTATTTCTCTAGCAGTGAAATACTCTTGAAATGTTAAATGAGAAAACGAATAAATCCCTCTTGCCCTCTCCACTAATAAGCCATGTTCTCGATCGCCTTCAACACAACCTCACTGTCCATCTCCAACTCAACGGGGTCAGTTGTGCCATCGCGTAAGTTAGCCAAATAGTCAGCAATCACTTGTTGGATTTGATTTTTTTCAAAAAAGTAATCGCCCCGTTCAAAATTAATAGCTGCTACAAAAGCAAGTAAATGTTTCTGGCGGCACAAATTCAAATCGCGATAAACTTCATCGCGTTTAATGCCTCTAGTTTCATCCCATTTCCTGAGCATAATTTCCACTCCTTCCTCATACAAGTTGGCTCGGTTGGATGGAAAATCTGCTTTGGCTTGGAATACTAAACAAGTCAGATTAAGCAAAATGGGCGTTACTGCTAGTTCTCGGATTTGCTGATTTTTCTTCATTTTTAGCTGCTCAAAAAATTGAGATGCTAAAGCTTTCCCTGCCTCCATATTCTGGGAAAATACCACAAACCAATTGCGAGCAAAGGCAGCGATTTGCTTATTATTAAAATCGGCTACCTCAACACAGGTAAAGGCTGCGTCGTGAAATCTGTACTTAGCAGCGGCAATTCGACAGGTAATAATAAACAGATTGTTGTAATACTTTTGGACAAACTGACGAATCTGTCTGACGACGGCATCGCTATCTGATTCTGGCACTTCATCTAAGCCGTCCAGCAAAATCAGCCCTCTGCCTTGACTGAGTGCGAATTCAGTTTGCGATCGCGCCTCAACTCCGCAACTGGCCAATTCGTCGCTGATATATTCTAATAAGTCAAGATTAGCGATTTCAGCAAAGGTTTTCAGAGGGATAAAAATCGGTATTTTGTTGGCTTCAAATTCTGATCGATCGCACTGAATGGCGATGTGTTTCAAAAAAGTAGTTTTACCGGAACCCGGTTTGCCGAGTACCATTAGTTTAGGGTGAGATTTCACTGCATCCAATCCGGGTACTCGTTTCTGATGCACTTTGCCTAATCCCAAGCGGTTAAAGTTATCCGCATCTGGGTTGAAGTCTCTGAGTAAATTGCTAATTTCTCCCGGCTGCCAACTGGTAATTTCCTCCAAAATGTTTACTTCAACGTAGAGGTTGCTGACATCAACGGGCTGTGCAATATCCAACAGTTGCATTTTGCTGTAAAGCTGTTGGATTTTGCTGTGGCATTTTTGTCGGATCTCTTGCACTACCGAATCAATGTCTAACTTCGGTGGCTGCGGATTTTCGGGTGGAGGGCGCGAGACAATTTCTTCCCAATTCAACTGCAAAACCGTGCAGAAAGCCCTGAAAGCATTGGCTTTAATGGGTTCTCTTCCTCGTAAAAAACGCCTCCAAGTTGGCAGGGACAGACCATCGGCATAGGGCCCGACCTCTGTCCAAGTTTGATCGGGATCTAATTTTTGACTAGCTTCTACTAGCCATCTGGGGTCTTCTATAGTCGAGCCCCTTTCTCTTCTAGCTTGCTTAATTTTTACTAATCCCTCCTCAGAGGCTTTGAGGGTAGTCATTGTATAATTTACTTATCTAATTGTCAATGTCAGTTTTCGCTCAGTTTAGCGATCGCAAACTGAGTTTGTCAAGACCCGAGCAACCAAGAGAAAATGATTGAGACAACCACTGCACGGCATAGGGGAAAACTCAAGCATAAATCATGCAAACTTAATCTTTGAGAATGCCACTCTCTTTTTTAGGTAAAAAAGTACACATTAAATGATCACAAAGGATAGCACCATGAGAGATAACATAGATGAGATTCCGTCAGGTGGGGTAGGTATAAAAATTATTGGCAAAATTGCCGATGAGCTAAGTTATACCCCCACTTCTGACGGTCGAAACTGTCTTTTCCTTGTAAAATATTATCAGCAGCCTGGTCTAGAACCACCCCAAAATAGCAGTGAAGCTGGTTTTTTAAAGCGGGCAAGCGATGTTTTAAACAGCTTTAACTGGTTTCAAAAGCAACGAAATCCCCAATCCGATCCCAGTTCTAATCAGCAAATTCAAAAATTTAGCCTTCAATTAAATACTGATATCAAGGCTGTTGCTCAAGTTTTAGGCTGGCTTGAACAGTTAGATCCTCTACCAATTCCCGAAGCCGTTTTGCATCAGTGTAAACTGGCTGTGGTTGAGGGGTTTACGAATGCTGTTCGCCACGCTCACAAAAATCTGCCCATAGAAACTCCGATTGAGCTTGAAATAACCGTATTTAACGAACGCCTAGAAATTAAAATTTGGGATGGGGGAAAGCCTTTTGACTTCCAAGCGAAGTTGAAAGAAGAATTGCCAGAAAAAAGTCCGTTCAGTTTATCAGAAGGTCACTCTCTTTTTTAGGTAAAAAAGTACAGATTAAATGATGACAAAGGATAGCACCATGAGAGATAACATAAATGAAATTCCGTCAGGTGGGGGAGGCATAAAAAATATTGGCAAAATTGCCTATCAGCTAAGTTAGACCCACACATCTGACACTCGAAACTGTCTTTTAATTGTAAAATATTATCAGAAGGCTGGCCTAGTACAACCCCAACATAGGACTCAAGCTCGTTTTTTTAGCGGACTATCGATGTTTTAAACAGCTTTAGTTTCTGGTTTCAAAAGCCTCGCCAATGCGATCGCATTTCTAACCAGCACATTCAAAAAATCAGCCTTCAACTAAATACTGATATCATTTATTTTTGCTGTTGTTCAAGCTTTGTCGCCGGTTGAACAGTGAGCTGCTCTACCAATTCCCGAAGCCGTTTTTCATCAGTGTATACTGGCTGTGAGTGAAGCCTTTACGAATGCTATTCGCCACACAAAAATCTGCCCAGAGAAACTCGGATCGAGCTTGAAATAACCGTATTTAACGAACGCCTAGGAATCAAAATTTGGGATTGGGGAGAGCCTTTTGACTTCCAAGCGAAGTTGAAAGAAAAATGACCATAAAAAAGTCTGTATGATATCATGTCCGATCGATTGACCATAATATCCCGGTCGGGCGGGTTTTTGAGATTGTCAATTATTGGCAGATATTGGCAGGTTTACCCGCCCCTCCCCTACCTGATTTCGGGCGAAGCGAAGCGGAGGGAATCGACCGGATATGATATGAGTGGGTTTTAAAGACCTGAGCGATCGCCGCCGCACCGACGAAGCTGATAAACTTAAAGTCCTTTCCGCAGGTGCTGATGACTATAGCAATCCTTGCAGGAGTCGTAAATTTTTTACCCCACCCCAACCCTCCCCGAACCCACGGTTCGGGAGTAAGAAATTCACAAATGATGCGAGGATTGCTATATATCTGCAAAGCATTTGATCTGGCCCTATTGGCAATTCGTATAGAAGTTGTGTTGAGACGCATGAAACCTGTAACTTGATCGCGTATTGTATTCCAGCAATTCGCGATCGATTCAGCGCGTCGGGAAGCAACACTCAACGATCGCATTATCAAGTTAACAGCCTGGGAATTTAATATCTTGTATTTTTTAGAAAGTCATTCCGGTCAATATTGGAGTCGCCAACAGCTAATCGAAAAAATCTGGGGGTGGAACTGCGACGACACAGGAGAAGAGCAAGTTGTTAGGGTATCTATCGGTCAGATTCGCCAGCAAATGATTCAATTTGATGCTACTGGGTCTGGGTTTATTAAAACTATTGGGGGTTATGATTACAGGTTCGATCCGCCCGATCGCACGGCAATGGCAATTTACTAAGGTCATCGGCATTAAGGATTTTAACTGGTGAAAAACCTATTTTCCCAGGTGCCGTGGGGCAGCCAGATGCCTCCTAGGGAACGGACGCGATCGGGTAACATGAAGTATGCCCAAGCGGTGCCTAAAGGTTTGAGGTGTCGATCGAAGATTTCGATGGACTGCCGCTGATATTCGTTTTGTGTCGGTTCGCGCAGGGGATGATAGTCTTCAAGTCGGTCTAAATCGTCCAAAATAGCCGAGGAAGCGAAACAGAGGAGAAAACCGCAGACTGTGCCGTCTCCGGCAATCATCGCAGGATAGCCGATCGGCAGCGCAAAAAGTTGACCGCGGGCGATCGCGGGGTAAGCATCCACAACCTTTCCTTCGCAGTAGCGGAGGTAGTTGCACTCCCCCGGTTTGAGAGTGCCGTAGACAAAGACTTTCATCGGGTAGGGCCTAACGGCTAGCTTTTGCTAACATAGATGGCTAAGCTAATAGTTTAAGTCTCGCGGGCGATCGCGACTGCAATCTTGATAAATTTCGTTGTTTACCCTTTCTTATGATTCATGACTTTAGTAGTTAGTATTATGGCTCTTGCACTTCACCCTTTGCACCTGAGTTCTTTCTTGCCATCCCTGCCCCTGGACAGCTTATTTTCGACTCAAGGGATTATGGTGATGCTGCTGGCCGCCTATGCGGGGGCGATGTGGATGTTTCTCACCAGTGCTCCGAAGGTACACACAGTGATGGTATCCGATCTAGGGCAAGCGAGGGAGTTCTATGAAGGTATGCTAAACCTGCCCGTAGCAGAAGTGCCGCTGCACTACTACTACAATTACGAGCAAAGTTTGGGGACAACAGGTATCGATCCGCTGTATTTGTCGCCGAATGTCGGGAGGACAACGAGCTCTCAAACGATGGGGGATCCCGAGGGTTTGTGGTATCAGTTGATGAAAAATACCCAACTGCACATCATTAGCGGGGCCGGTGCAGGGGAAAAAAATCGCCAGCGTCACGTTTGTTTCGATCGGGATTGTTTGGATCAGCTATTGATGAGGGTACAAACTCGTGGCATTAAGTATAAAATTCGCCGGGAAAAGCCGCTCAATTTTTTGGTTAAGGATTATGACGGCCGCGTCATTGAAATGGCTGAGGTTAGTAATTAAGTAGGTCGTTCTAATTAAACCTAAAACGATCTCGCGCGCTACCCCCGACTTCTTTTGTTGGGTAATATCATTCCGGCTAAGCCGGAATTGATATTAATCGCGAAAAAGGCTCATCTCCAGAGAGATAATCGCTCTATCAGAAAATGATAAGAATAGTTGAGATTTTTGAAATATCACTATATTTGGGTTAAACTACTTTGATTGGTTTCGGGAGATTTTTTTATATCCCCAGAATAATCAGTAACTCTCTTGTTAACTAAAACCGGGAGATAAGTAATCATGGCAGAAGTGGAAGTTCTTGTAGAAAGTTTGTGGGAACTTGATGAGGAGCAGCTAGAAGCTCAGCTCGGCTCTCGCGTACAAGCCATAGGGGATGATGTTGCTGGACGTGGAGCAAGAGGGGTAGACCCAGCTTCCTTGCAATCTATTGATGTGAACGTTGCGGCTAGAGCATCGATCGATCAAACATTTCTAGATGCTGGTCGGCAGCTTTTCGATCGCGTCAACCCCTTAGTTTACCAACTTATGTGCAAACCCCTCGGGGACGATGCAGAGACTCAGAAGATTTTAGATGAAACAATAAATCAGAACTATACCAAAGCGGCTGGGATGTTGGCTCCTGTTTTAGTCAGTGGAGTTGGGTTAGCTCCTGCTGTTG
>NZ_JANMZH010000089.1:0-1027 GCF_031383065.1 Microcoleus sp. OTE_8_concoct_300
CTCCGTTCTATCAAGACTACTAATTATCAAGAATTAGCCAAAGCCCTAGAGTGGGCGTTCAGTCAAGTTACATCATCAAATATTTTTAACTGGTTTACACACTGCTGTTATTGTACCTCATCTTTCTGAGAAAGGCTATAAAGGTGTTTTCTTCCTAACTTGTTAATCGCTTTTTTACGATTGCTAGAACCCTTCTTCTTCCCTTGAAACTCGTTTTTGCAATCGTTTTAAAGCTTTTTCGTTTTTGCCCAGATAGCGAGGGTTGGGAACTGTTTCACCATCACTGTCGGTATAGAAATGGTTTAATCCCACATCTATGCCAATAGCTTTACCAGTGGAAATAGATTCCCCTCTTCGTTCCACATCGATACAAAACTGAGCTCCGTAACCGTCGGCACGCCGAATCACCCTAACTCGCTTAATCTCGCTGGGTGCATAAAAATGCAAATGCCGACTGCCGACTAACTTGAAAGTTCCAGCAGCAAAACCGTCCGTAAATGTTAAACATTTCTTGTTGGAAGAAAGCTGCCAACCTGATGTCTTGTATTCTACGGAACGAGTATGTTTTTTGAACTGCGGGTATCCTTTTTTCCCTGATTTCTTGGCTTTACAATTGGCGAAAAAACGTTGGATAGCAAAAATGGCACGTTCGTGCCGTAGCTTGATGCGCCATCGAGTTAAGTTTGCCTGCCCATTCAAACAATGCGGCCATGATGGCACACTGTTTGTAGAGGTCAATCAGCTTAACTCCTTGATTTTCGATCCAGTATCTAAGAGTTTTATTTCTGACAAATTGAGCTGTCCGAATCATTTCGTCGATGACTCGGTATTGCTGCGTTTTGCCTTTCAACTTAAACTCTAATACGATCATCCAAGTATCCTATCACACCTTTGACACTCCCCTGGCTGAAGCCGAGGGGATTCTTAATTCAGCGACTGACCTTAAAATGTTCTGTCCTTACGGCAATACTTAAACCTTTCAACCGTGGGGATACCACCAATTGACGAGCCTAATTCAGAAGCATCC
>NZ_JANMZH010000134.1:0-1137 GCF_031383065.1 Microcoleus sp. OTE_8_concoct_300
TTCTTGGGAGAGTTCGGCGGCAATTTTCATTCCAAAGGAAACAGCTTCTCCGTGAGACATTTTACCTTGTTCGATCCATTCAATGCCGTGTCCGAAAGTATGGCCGTACTCGAGAGTAATTCCATAGCCTGTTTCGCTCGGATCTTCCTGGAGAATTGGTAATTTGGAGAGGATAATTTTGTAGGCGAGTTCGGTCAATTTCTCGTCTGTAAAATTCAGCTCTGGATTCAGGGTTTCTTCCAAATACTCCAGAAATGTTGGATCTGAAATAAACCCGTTTTTGATGCCTTCAATGATGCCGCTCCGCTTCGAGGAAGGAGGCTCTGTCTTGAGATATTTGGTGTCTGACCAAATAAATATGGGTGAATGGTAGAGACCAAAATGATTTTTGCCTGTGGTGCCGTTGACTGCCTGTTTGTTGCTGAGCGTACTGTCGGTTTGACCTGTCATGCTTGTGGGGACTTCGATAAAGCGAATCCCGCGGTACACTAACCCAGCAGCTAAACCGACAACATTTCCGACTGTTCCGCCGCCAAATGCTATCAAAATCGTTTTCTTTGATGCTCCTTTGGCTATCAGCTTTTCGCAGGTTTGTTCAAGGATCGGGAAATATTTACATTTCTCCCCAGGAGGTACGAATTCCAGCGAACAGGTATATTTTTCGCTGATGCGATCGTACAATTCTTTGCCGTAGGACTCAAAGAGATGCGGTTCTGTAAAGAAAAAGATTTGGTCGAAACTATATTTCTCTAACTCGGACATGAAACTTTCTTGGATGTCATATCCGAAATAAAACGGACTGGGTTTTTCCAGATAGGTATTGAGTGTAGTTACTTTTCCAGGTACGAACTCAAAAGTTTGATTGTGATTCATCTGAATGATAGCTCCTTATGTATGGCAATTCCCACTTGTGGGCGGGAAATTATTGCGAATATCGCTGTTTCCTTGATGACATTTATTCTTAACTAAAATCCAAAATAAGTCAATCTTATTGTAATAATCTTTCTATTTGCTTAATATTCTGTCCAAAAACTCTTCTTTTGACAAAGCGCTGGAAATGCTCTGGGAATTCGGAGTAGATATCGGTAAAACTACTGATTGGAGACGGTTTCAGCGAATTATCAGTGCAGTACGGGC